>CATWBR010000005.1 GCA_958349075.1 uncultured Clostridium sp. | reverse complement strand
TCCAACGAGCGCAAGCGTTTCCCGTAGGAACTTTTTCTGCCCGGATTCCCCACCCTGCGACAATCTCCAACCGGGACTGAAGACTCCCCCCCATCCACCCCATCCACCTCGTCCGCCATCTTACAGAGGCGTCCTCGCATCTCAACTAAATCCCCTACCCATTTTTTTCATAAATTCCCAAAAAAACCCTTGCAATATACCCTGGCTGGGTATATAATCCAAATATAAGTCTGATACCCTATACGGGTATAGCACAATATTTTCAAGGAAACAGTCATTATTTCTGCTGCCTATGCAGAGATCACAGAAAGGAGACCGTATAAATGGAACAATACGAAGTAACGGGGATGAGCTGTGCGGCCTGCAGCGCCCGAGTGGAAAAAGCAGTGTCAAAGGTTCCGGGAGTGGAATCCTGTTCTGTCAGTCTGCTGACCAATTCCATGGGAGTGGAGGGAAGCGCTTTGCAGCAGGAAATCATAGCGGCGGTCGAGGCGGCAGGATACGGGGCGGCGGCTAAATCAGCGGCGGCTAAGAACGCCCCTGCGGCAGCTTCCGGCGATGCATTGAAGGACCGGGAAACTCCGGTTTTGAAACAGCGGCTTTATTATTCCTTGGGGTTTCTGATTGTGCTCATGTATTTTTCCATGGGACACACGATGTGGAACTGGCCGGTTCCGGCATTTTTTGAAGACAATCATGTTGCGATGGGACTTTTACAGCTCGTGCTGACCGCCATCGTCATGGTGGTTAACCAGAAATTTTTTATCAGCGGATTTAAAGGGCTGATGCACAGGGCTCCCAATATGGATACCCTGGTGGCCTTGGGTTCAGGAGCCTCCTTTTTGTACAGTCTCTATGCGCTGTTTGCCATGACCGGAGCGCAGGCGGCCGGTGATATGGACGGTGTGATGGCATATATGCATGAATTTTATTTTGAATCTGCCGCCATGATCCTGACCCTGATTACGGTAGGCAAGATGCTGGAGGCCCGCTCCAAGGGAAAGACTACGGATGCATTAAAGAGCCTGATGAAGCTGGCTCCGAAGACGGCTGCCATCCTGGTGAACGGTGTCGAGACGGAAGTTTCCATCGAACAGGTTAAAAAAGACGATATCTTCGTAGTGCGGCCCGGTGAGAACATCCCGGTTGACGGAATTGTCCTGGAGGGCAGCAGCGCGGTAAACGAGTCGGCTCTGACCGGCGAGAGTATCCCGGTTGACAAAAACGCCGGAGACCAAGTGTCTGCCGCCACGGTAAACCAGTCCGGTTTTATGAAATGCCGTGCATCCAGGGTTGGGGAGGATACCACGTTATCCCAGATTATTCAGATGGTCAGCGATGCGGCCGCTACTAAAGCGCCTATCGCAAAAGTTGCCGATAAAGTTTCGGGTGTCTTTGTCCCGGCTGTAATAGCCGTCTCGGCCGTCACGATCATCGGCTGGCTGATTGCAGGGCAGACCGTCGGATTCGCATTGGCAAGAGGAATCTCCGTGTTGGTAATAAGCTGTCCCTGCGCCCTCGGACTTGCGACTCCGGTTGCAATCATGGTGGGCAACGGCATGGGAGCAAAGCACGGCATCATGTTTAAGACGGCCGTTTCTTTGGAGGAAGCCGGTAAGACGGAGATTGTAGCTCTAGATAAGACCGGTACGATCACCCGCGGAGAACCCAGGGTGACGGATGTGGTTCCGGCAGCCGGTAACACCGAAGATGCACTTCTTAAATATGCCTTTGCGCTGGAGAAAAAGAGTGAGCATCCCCTTGCCAGAGCAGTTCTTCTAAGGGCGGAGGAAGAAGGGGCAGAGGCCGGAGAGGTCACGGATTTCAAGGCGCTCCCGGGCAATGGCCTGTCCGCGGTTTTGGACGGCGCATCCCTGGACGGAGGAAATCTTTCCTTTATCAGCAGCCGGTGTGAAGTGACAAGCGAGATGAAAACACAGTCCGAGCGCCTGGCGGAAGAGGGAAAAACGCCTCTGTTCTTCAGTAAAAACGGTAAACTGATTGGAATTATCGCCGTAGCCGACACAATCAAGGAAGACAGTCCGCAGGCCGTAAAGGAACTGCAGAATATGGGAATCCGCGTGGTAATGCTGACCGGTGACAATGAGAAAACCGCCAGGGCGGTCGGGCATCAGGCGGGTGTTGACGAGGTAATTGCAGGCGTGCTTCCCGACGGAAAAGAGAGCGTTATCCGTTCCCTGAAGAAGAAGGGGAAGGTGGCTATGGTCGGCGACGGAATCAACGACGCTCCGGCTCTGACAAGGGCCGACATCGGAATAGCCATCGGGGCAGGCACGGATATCGCCATCGATGCGGCCGACGTGGTACTGATGAAGAGCCGGCTGAGCGATGTTCCGGCAGCCATCCGTTTGAGCCGGGCCACTCTTAAAAATATCCACGAGAACCTGTTCTGGGCATTCTTCTATAATGCGGTCGGCATACCGCTGGCTGCCGGACTGTGGTACCCGTTATTCGGCTGGAAACTGAATCCGATGTTTGGAGCGGCAGCCATGAGCTTATCCAGTTTCTGTGTGGTGACAAATGCCCTCAGGCTTAACTTTTTTAAACTTTACGATGCCGGAAGGGACAGAAAAAGAACGACAAAAAGAAAGGAAGAAAAAATGATGGAAAAGACGATGACAATTGAAGGAATGATGTGCGGACACTGTGAGGCCAGGGTAAAGAAATGCCTGGAAGGACTTCCTGAGGTTACGGAAGCGGTGGTCAGCCATGAGGCAGGTACAGCGGTTGTTACCCTGAACGCCCCGGTGGAGGATGATGTGCTTAAAAAGACGGTGGAGGATCAGGATTACAAGGTGGTATCCGTTCGCTGACGGAAGAGTTCCTGCCAAAACCTTGCCGGGCACGCAAAACGGCTGGACAACAGACTTTGTTTCGGAAACCAGGCGGGTAGGAAAAAAGAGAAATTTTCCTTCTCCGCCTGGTTTTGGCTTTTACCGCCTTCCCATGGCATTTTTGTCATTTTTCCCCTGTGGTGGCAGACGCTTCCTCAATTTCCTGTAAAAATACCCCTGAAGTGGGATAATTGTATTGAAAAAGTAAGATTGAGAGCAAATTCGTAAAAGAAATGCACTTGATAATTTGACTGCATTATAGTAATATTAACTAATGTATGAAAACGATGGAAGATGCAAGGAGAAATACATATTTTATGACTTCAATAGATTACGAGAATATCGACCTTTCCTGTCTGCCTCCGGAGACGGAGCCGGCCAGACAGCAGTATTTTATCGCCAGGTGCAGACAATGGGTCACGAAGAAGAGTGAAGAGCTTGGAAGGCCGATGACCTGTTTTATCTCCACATTCGGCTGCCAGATGAATGCCCACGATTCGGAAAAACTGATGGGAATCCTTTTGGAAGCAGGATTTACGGAGGGAGAGAGTGAAGAGTCCGATTTTGTTCTTTACAATACATGTACCGTCCGTGAGAATGCCAACCAGCGCGTTTACGGACGTCTTGGATATCTGCACAGCCTGAAGAAAAAGAATCCCCACATGATGATCAGCCTCTGCGGCTGCATGATGCAGGAACCCGAAGTTGTGGAGAAACTTAAGAAGAGCTACCGTTTTGTCGATATTATCTTCGGCACACATAATATTTATAAGCTTGCGGAGCTTCTTTCCGAAAGAATTGACGGAAAGAAGATGATAATAGACATATGGAAGGATACCGAGCGGATCGTGGAGGACCTTCCGGCCGAGCGGAAATACCCTTTTAAATCGGGAGTCAATATTATGTTCGGCTGCAACAACTTCTGCAGCTACTGTATTGTCCCCTATGTCAGGGGACGGGAGCGCAGCAGAAATCCGGAAGACATCATCCGCGAGATTGAGTCTCTGGTACAAACCGGAGTCGTTGAGATTATGCTCCTCGGGCAGAACGTCAACTCCTACGGAAAGAACCTTAAGTGTCCCATCACCTTTGCCGAACTGCTTAAGAGGGTGGAACAGATTGAGGGGCTTCAGAGAATCCGTTTTATGACGTCCCATCCGAAGGATTTGTCGGACGAGCTGATCGAGGTGATGAAGGATTCGAAGAAAATCTGCCGTCATCTGCATCTTCCCCTTCAGTCGGGAAGCAGCCGGATCCTGAATCTGATGAACAGGAAGTACACGAAAGAGCAGTACCTCACATTGGCCGATAAGATCAGGACGGCCATTCCGGATATCTCCCTGACCACGGATATTATCGTCGGTTTTCCGGGAGAGACGGAGGAAGATTTTGAGGAGACCATGGATGTGGTGAGAACCGTGCGGTATGACAGCGCGTTCACCTTTATCTATTCCAAGCGCACCGGCACTCCGGCTGCGGCGATGGAAGAACAGGTTCCGGAGGAAGCGGTGAAGAACCGGTTTGACCGTCTTTTGAAAGAAGTCCAGGAGATTTCGGCCCAGGTATGCGGCCGGGAGCTTCACACGGTTCAGGCGGTTCTGGTGGAGGAACCGGATGATCACGAAGAGGGTTATCTCACCGGACGGCTTTCCAACAATACAATAGTCCACTTCCCCGGAAGCAGGGATCTGATTGGAAAGATTGTTAATGTATACCTTGAGCAGTCCAAAGGCTTTTATTATATGGGCAGCCTGCATCACGGCTCCCAGGACACTCTTAAGGATAAATAAGGAGGAAATTTTCTATGAAAAAGCACTATAAAGGTCTTGCGGTTGCCATGTCGGCATTTATGCTCGCCGGCGGAAGCTTTACGGCATATGCAGGACCTGCAAGTGAAACCGGCGCTCCGTCGGCATCAGCGGGCAACACAGACAATGCCGGTTTCGGACCGGGCGGCACCACTGCCGCAGGGCATCAGCAACAGGCCGGCACAGAACAGACGGCTGTGGAGGATACCTCTCTTCATGTGGCAGTAAACTATACCTTTGAATCAGCCGGTGATATTACAGCCTTCTCCATGGATCTTAAAAACTTCGATGGAATCGGCGGAGTGTCTTACCGCGCCTACACGAATACAGGCGGTTTCCTGTGGTGGTATCACGACGGAGGCCTGACAGGTGTTCCGGGAGACGGCAACTATGTGGAGGCATTCCAGATTCAGCTAACCGGTGATGCGGAGCGTATGTACGATGTTTATTACAGCGCCACCTCATCCGGCCAGGGCAAGATGGGCTGGGCCATGAACGGCCAGGTAGCCGGTACAAGCGATATCGGTGAAAAGCTTCTCGGCATTGAAGTAGTACTTGTGCCGAAGGGCGCCCAGGGACCTGTGAGCGACGCCATGCGCTATGTGACACCTCTTTCGAGCCGTCTTGTTCTCGCCGAGAATGCGACCACTCTGGTGAATGAGGATGGAACAAACTATAACGGCTGGGTATCCAACGACCATGCCCGCTACTATTTTGTAGACGGACGCGCGCTGACGGGGTGGCAGTATGTAGACGGTTATAAGTTCTACTTTGACTCATACGGCCGCCTTGTACAGAATGTGGAACCGCTGATTGGAAAGCAGAGCAGCTATCTCCTGAAGGTTAACAAGACCCTCAACTGCCTGACCGTCTATGCAAAAGACGGAAGCAACGGATATATCCTTCCGGTGAAGGCGATGCTGACATCCGTAGGCGACGATACACCAATCGGAACATTCTATACTCCTGAGAAATACCGCTGGAGACTGATGGTAAATGATACATACACACAGTATGCAACGAGAATCACACAGGGCTTCCTGTTACACTCCATCACCTATGAGACACCGGATATCAATGATCTGATGACGGTTGGCTACAACGGCCTGGGTGTTACAAGATCTCTCGGCTGCGTACGATTAACCGCAGAAAACTCTAAATGGATTTACGATAACTGTGCGCTTGGTACAGCGGTTACAATCTACGAGGACCCGAATGTGGCATCACCGTTCGACGTTCCGGAACTGGTTCCGCTTTCCTTTGAGCAGACATGGGATCCGACGGATCCGCTTATTGTAAGATAAGAGAAGAGAGGTTAAAACGTGACACAGCTTTCACCAATGATGACCCAGTATCTGGAGACTAAAAAACAATATCCCGACTGTATTCTTTTTTACAGACTCGGAGATTTCTATGAGATGTTCTTTGAGGATGCCTTAACGGCATCCCGGGAACTAGAAATTACACTAACTGGAAAAGACTGTGGACTTGAGGAACGCGCACCTATGTGTGGCGTTCCTTATCACGCAGTTGAAGGTTATTTGAGCAAGCTCGTCCAAAAGGGCTATAAGGTGGCAATCGGAGAACAGGTAGAAGATCCGAAAACCGCAAAGGGGCTTGTAAAGAGGGAAGTAATCCGCGTCGTTACGCCGGGCACCATCACCAACTCCCAGGCTCTTGAGGAGTCGAAGAACAATTACCTGATGGGAATTGTATACACCGACGGCGTATTCGGGATTTCCGTAGCCGATGTCAGCACCGGCGATTATTTGGTGACAGAGGTCAAATCGGAGCGGAACCTGATTGATGAGATTTACAAATTTTCCCCTTCTGAAATTATATGTAATGAAGCATTTTACATGTCAGGAATCGATTTAGATGATTTGAAAAACAGACTGCGTGTCGTTATTTCAGATCTGGATAATCGGTTCTTTTCTGATGAATTCTGCAGAAAACTTCTGCGGGATCATTTTCATGTGGAGCACCTGGAAGGTCTTGGCCTGAACGACTATGAGACAGGTACCATTGCGGCGGGGGCTGTGCTTCAGTATCTCTATGAAACACAGAAGAATTCGCTGGAGCATTTGACAAGAATCACCCCGTATACGACTGGGCAGTTTATGATGCTCGACACTTCCACGAGACGCAATCTGGAGCTGATTGAGACCCTGCGTGAAAAGCAGAAGAGGGGAACCCTGCTCTGGGTATTGGACAAGACCAAAACGGCTATGGGAGCCAGAATGCTCCGTTCCTTCGTGGAGCAGCCGCTGATCAATAAAGATGAAATCCTGAAACGCCAGAATGCGATTGAAGAGCTGAATATGAACTATATTTCCAGGGAGGAAATCTGTGAATATCTGAATCCGATCTATGATTTGGAACGTCTCTTAGGACGTATCAGTTATAAAACCGCCAACCCGCGCGACCTGATTTCTTTTAGAAATTCCCTCGAAATGCTGCCGCATATCAAGCACATCCTGAAGGAATTCAGTGCCGGGATGCTGAAAGAGATAGAAGAGCAGCTCGATCCGCTGGAGGACTTGAAAAAGCTGATTGACGACGCCATCGTCGACGATCCGCCCATATCGGTACGGGACGGCGGCATCATAAAGGACGGCTTTCATGAGGAGGCGGACCGTCTGCGCAGTGCAAAGACAGAGGGAAAAACGTGGCTGGCTGAGCTGGAACAGACGGAAAAGGAAAAGACGGGTATTAAAAACCTGAAGATCAAGTACAACAAGGTCTTCGGTTATTATTTTGAAGTCACCAACTCCTTCAAGGAACAGGTTCCCGATTATTTTATCAGAAAACAGACGCTCACCAATGCGGAGCGCTACACGACGGAGCGGTTAAAAGAGCTGGAAGACGTGATTATGGGAGCGGAGGACAAGCTTTATTCCCTTGAATACGAACTGTTCTGCCAGGTCAGAGACGGCGTTGCCGCACAGGTAAAGAGAATCCAGCAGACGGCGCATGCCGTCGCCCTTACCGATGTCCTGGCCTCCCTATCCGTAGTGGCGGTGAGAAACAACTATGTGAAGCCGGCCGTCAATGAGAAGGGAATTATCCATATCAAGAACGGCCGTCACCCGGTGGTGGAGCAGATGATGTCCGGCGGCATGTTTGTGGCCAACGACACATACCTGGACAATGGGAAGAACCGTGTCTCCATCATCACGGGACCCAACATGGCAGGAAAGTCCACCTATATGAGACAGACAGCCCTGATCACGCTGATGGCGCAGATCGGCAGTTTTGTTCCGGCCGACGAGGCCGATATCGGTCTCTGCGATAGAATTTTCACTCGCGTCGGGGCATCCGATGATTTGGCGTCGGGCCAGAGCACCTTTATGGTGGAAATGACCGAGGTTGCCAACATTTTACGGAATGCGACCAGGAACAGCCTTCTCATCCTGGATGAGATCGGCCGCGGAACCAGTACCTTTGACGGTCTTTCCATTGCCTGGGCCGTCGTTGAATATATCAGCAACACCAAGATTCTGGGAGCCAAAACCCTGTTCGCCACCCATTACCACGAGCTGACGGAACTGGAAGGCACGATGAGCGGAGTCAACAACTACTGTATCGCCGTCAAGGAGCAGGGGGACGATATTGTCTTCCTCAGAAAGATTGTAAAAGGCGGGGCGGACAAGAGCTACGGCATTCAGGTTGCCAAGCTGGCGGGAGTGCCGGAACCGGTCATTGAGCGCGCCAAAGAACTGGTGGAAGAGCTGAGTGACGCCGACATCACCGCCCGTGCCAAGGAGATAGCCGAAAACGGCTGTGGGATTGCGGTGAGAAAGAAACTGAGCAAACCGGACGAGGTGGACCTGCTTCAGATGTCTATCTTTGATACGGTAAGTGAGGACGACATCATCAAAGAGCTGATGGAGCTTGAGATTAATAAAATGTCTCCAATCGACGCCCTGACCACCCTGGACAAAATGCAGTCACGCCTGAAAAACAGATGGAGCAGTAAGTAATCGTATAAGGAGGCGAAACGATGGCAAACATTCAAGTATTAGATCAGAATACGATAAACCAGATAGCGGCCGGAGAGGTGATCGAACGCCCTGCCTCCGTTGTAAAAGAGCTTCTTGAGAATGCCGTCGATGCCAAGGCGACGGCGGTTACCGTTGAGATACGCGACGGCGGCCTTTCCATGATCCGGGTTACAGATAATGGCTGCGGGATTCCAAAAGAGCAGATTCCACTCGCTTTCCTCCGCCACGCGACGAGTAAAATCAGGACGGTTGAGGATTTATTCACCGTAGCCTCCTTAGGTTTCCGAGGCGAAGCTCTTTCAAGCATTGCCTCCGTAGCCCAGGTGGAACTCATCACAAAGACAACGGGAAGTATGTCCGGATCCAGATATCAGATAGAGGGCGGAGAAGAAATCGCCCTGGAAGAGGTGGGAGCGCCGGAGGGAACCACCTTCATAGCAAGAAACCTCTTCTACAACACGCCCGCCAGGAGAAAGTTCCTGAAAACCCCGATGACAGAGGGAGCCCATGTGGCCGATTTGGTGGAGAAAATCGCCCTGTCGCATCCCGAAATCTCCATCCGGCTGATCCAGAACGGCCAAAGCAAGCTCCACACCTCCGGAAACCATAACCTGAAGGATATTGTTTACACGATATTCGGCCGTGAGATTGCGGCAAACCTGCTTCCTGTGGAGTCGGGGGCTGATCCGGTAAAAGTGGAAGGCTATATCGGGAAACCCCTGATTGCCAGGGGCAACCGCAACTATGAAAACTATTTTATAAACGGCAGATATATCAAAAGCAGCCTTATCAACAAGGCCATAGAGGATGCCTACAAGCCCTTTATGATGCAGCACAAATACCCTTTTACCATGCTCCAGTTTACGATTGAGCCGGAATTTCTGGATGTCAACGTCCATCCCGCCAAGATGGAGCTGCGTTTCAGGGATGGGGAGATGGTCTATAAGATGGTGTACCATACCATCTCAATGGCCCTGTCCCAAAAAGAGCTGATCCCACAGGTGGAACTGCCCGCCGTAAATCCGCCGGGCGGAAAGAGCGCTGAAAATCAGGAAACCGGGGAAAGGCGGGGGGTAAGCGGGGAATATCAGAACGGACGGACACTGGACGGAATGGCCTATGGCGCCTCAACACCGAAGGGACTTAAGCCTGTTATTTTTAAGGAAAACCGCCCTGAACCGTTTGAAAAGCGCAGACTGCAGGCAGAGTCCCTGATTCAATCGGCCGCGGCCGCGGATCTCACAAGCGCTCTCGAGGCGGCAGCCGCAAATGACCAGCCCTCCCGGGAAGAGAGCGGCCGGCCTGCCGGTTTATCCGGTTCCTCAGGTCTGACCGGCAGGGATATCAGGGAGCTGCTTTCCGTAAGGACGCCCGTCGTCGCAGATGAAGCCGCCCCTTATTCGGGTCAGGCCAGCGCCTCCGTTTCTTTCTCGGCCGCAAAGCCGGATACGGATAACGGACCGGAGCAGCTCGATTTGTTCGAAGAAAAGCTGCTCACAAAGCAGGCCCGCTCCGAGCATAACCTGATCGGCCAATTGTTTGATACGTACTGGCTCGTACAGTTCCATGACAACCTCTACATTATCGATCAGCACGCGGCCCACGAGAAGGTCCTCTATGAAAAGACAATCGCCTCACTGAAAAAGCGCGAGTATACTTCACAGTTGATTAATCCTCCCATTATCCTGACCCTGTCCGGAAACGAGGAGCTGATGCTTAAAAAATATATGGACCATTTTACATCGGTCGGTTTCGAAATTGAGCATTTCGGCGGTAAAGAATATGCCGTGAGGGCAGTTCCCGCCAATCTTTTTTCCATCGCTAAAAGAGAGCTGCTGATGGAGATGATAGACGGCCTGACCGACGGAATCGACCAGGGCACGCCCGATATTATCAATGAAAAGATTGCCTCCATGTCATGCAAGGCGGCGGTCAAGGGCAACCACGCAATGTCGGCTATGGAAGCCGATAAACTAATCGACGAACTGCTGGAACTGGAAAATCCGTATGCCTGCCCTCACGGCAGGCCGACCATCATTACTATGAGTAAGTACGAACTGGAAAAGAAATTCAAACGCATCGTTTAACGGGTATCCCTGACAAAAGAGACATGTCCTTATCGGGTTGACATAATTAAATTATGTCAACCCGATGGAATGTAACCGGGAAAATCATTAATAAGGTGCCGTTTAAAAGATTCCGTATCATATCAACAAACCTACTGCATATACAGGAAAGCTATCATTATGAAGAAACCGTTAATCATCATTACAGGCCCTACGGCCGTAGGAAAGACCGCTCTGTCCGTCAGCCTGGCGGAGCGGATAGGCGGAGAGATTATCAGCGCAGATTCCATGCAGGTCTACCGCCATATGGATATTGGCTCCGCGAAAGTGACGAAAGAGGAGATGCGGGGAGTTCCCCATCACCTGATCGATATCCTGGATCCTTCCGAAGAATTCAATGTGGTTACCTTCCAGAAAAAAGCGAAGGAAGCACTGGAGGAAATATATTCACGGGGTTCCGTCCCAATTATTGCCGGGGGAACGGGATTTTACATCCAGGCTCTTCTCTACGACATCGATTTCACGGAAACCAAGGAGGACAGCACCTTCAGGGAAGAGATGGAAGAGCTTGCCCGCGAAAAAGGCCCGTCCGTTCTCCATGCAATGCTTGAACAGGCCGACCCGGAATCGGCTGTGGTAATTCATGAGAATAATATAAAGAGAGTGATCCGCGCCCTGGAATTCCACCGGCAGACAGGAGAAAAAATCTCCGCCCATAATCAGGAAGAACGCGAAAAAGAATCACCCTACCAGTTTTTCTACTATGTCGTCAACACCGACAGGAGCGTGCTCTATGAGCGCATTGACCGCCGGGTGGATCAGATGATGGCGGATGGCCTCGTGGAGGAAGTAAAATCCCTGAAAGCCATGGGGCTGACAAAACAAATGGTCTCCATGCAGGGTCTCGGCTACAAGGAAATCTTGAGTTATCTGGATGGAGACTGCAGTCTGGAGGAGGCGGTCTACATCCTGAAGCGCGATACGCGCCATTTTGCCAAACGCCAGCTCACCTGGTTTAAGCGGGAGCGCGGCGTCCGATGGCTGAATCTGCCCGACTTTGACAACAACGTGGAAAGGGTGCTTAAACATATTATAGCCGAGTACCGTCTGGAAACGGGAAGAGATAACACACAGAATGCATGGTGCGAAACCTATGGAAAACAGATAGACACCGTGCAGTGAAAGGAAAAAGGAACAGGACAATGCAATTAGAAGAGATGTATGAGGGTCTTGGAATCAGCAGAAAAGTGCTTGAATTTGGAAACGAGGTTGAGGCCTCACTGAAAGAACGCTTTGAACAGATAGACCGAAACGCAGAATATAACCAGTTAAAAGTAATTGCCGCAATGCAGAAAAACAGGGTCAGTGACATCCATTTCGCCGGTACGACGGGATATGGCTACAACGATTTGGGAAGAGAGACTCTGGAACAGGTTTACGCCGATATCTTCCATACGGAAGACGCCCTTGTGCGCCCGCAGATTACATGCGGAACCCATGCGCTCTACACGGCCCTTGCGGGTAATCTGCGCCCGGGCGATGAACTTTTATCACCGGTTGGAAAACCATATGATACACTTGAGGAAGTAATCGGAATCCGGCCGTCAAACGGTTCCCTGAAGGAATACGGTATTACTTACCGCCAGGTGGATCTCCTTCCCGACGGAAGTTTTGATTTCGACGGGATCAGAGCCGCTATCGGCGAAAAGACAAAGCTTGTAACGATTCAGCGTTCAAAGGGCTATGCCACAAGGCCGACTCTCTCGGTAAAGAGAATCGCAGAACTGATTGCCTTTGTCAAGGAAATCAAACCGGATCTCATCTGCATGGTGGACAACTGCTACGGGGAGTTTGTAGAGCGCATCGAGCCCAGCGATATGGGTGCCGATATGGTAGTCGGTTCCCTGATTAAAAATCCGGGCGGCGGCCTTGCCCCCATCGGCGGTTATATCGCCGGTACAAAGGAATGCATCGAAAAAGCGGCATACCGCCTTGGCTCACCGGGCCTTGGAAGAGAAGTAGGCGCCAGTCTGGGTGTCAACCAGTCTCTTTTCCAGGGACTTTTCCTGGCTCCGACCGTGGTGGCCGGCGCATTAAAAGGAGCGGTATTTGCCGCCAATGTCTATGAAAAGCTGGGCTTTCCCGTTGTGCCAAACGGTACGGAATCCCGCCATGACATTATTCAGGCCGTAACCTTTGGGAAGCCGGAGGGAGTCATCGCATTCTGCCAGGGAATCCAGGCCGCTGCTCCCGTAGACAGCTATGTGACGCCGGAACCGTGGGACATGCCGGGCTATGATTCTCCCGTCATCATGGCCGCCGGGGCATTCATCCAGGGTTCCTCCATCGAGCTGTCCGCAGACGGACCGATCAAGCCGCCGTATTCCGTATTTTTCCAGGGCGGACTGACATGGTATCATGCCAAACTTGGAATCCTTAAGTCTCTTCAAAAACTGACAGAGGCAGGGATTGTTGAAAGATAAGAACGCGGATGGGGGCCGGGGTTGGGGGAGTCTTCAGTCCCGGTTTGCAGGTTGCCGCGGGTGGGGAATCCGGGCAGAAAAAGTTCCTGCGGGAAACGCTTGCGCTCTTTGGAGTACATAGCGGACACTAACCTCGAAAAAACCTCGGTAAGTGCCGATGGACTCCCAGGTTCCCTCCGGAATCTTTTTCTCCCTCCTTCCCCACCGGGAAGATTGTGGCCGGGACTGAAGACGCAGCAGTGTACCGCCACCCAAAAAACGGCCTGACGCCGCTGATTGTTCTAATTCTTTTCAGAGGAGAAAAAACAAAATATTTCGGCTGATTAGTGGCGGCGACAGGGGGGCTTTTCCTTTGAAAAAGGCGGCACCATAGTGGAAGACGAGGTGGATGGACGGGCATAGCCTACGCGGGTTTCAGTCCGTTCGACGTAGTAGTGGGGGGAATACGGGAGAAAACAATTCCGCAGGGAACCTTGGAGTCCATCAGCACTTAGGCGGCGTATTTCAGACGCCTTAGTACTGTTATGCACTCCAAAGAGCGCAAGCGTTTCCCGCAGGAACTTTTTCTGCCCGGATTCCCCACCCGCGAGAACCTAACGCCCGGGACTGAAGACTCACAACCTCCCCCTCACCATTCCGCCCTCCGGCCGTCCCGGCGGCGTTCTCATTCCTCAATTAAATCCATATTCTGCGCAGTCTCCGATTCAGCGTTTACCCCCGCTTCTGTTTTGTTGCTTTTTTCAGCAACTCTCCTGTTTTCTTCCAGAGCCATCTCCTGGACCAGTTCCTTTACCCGGCTTTCGAGCTGGGACATCTTGATGGACATATGGAACATCTTGACTATCAGCAGAAAGATCACTGCCAGGAATATAAAATTAGCCGTGGTATAGGTTCCTGCCATCCTGGCTAAAATCGCAGGTATCTGCGGGAAGATGCTGAACAAAATCAGGATGAATGAAAAACCAATCCAGAAAATAGAATCCTCTATCTGCAATTTGGACTGGCGGATTCTTCTCATAATCAGCGCCGTGGTCGCCATGGAAACTATAATCAGAACAATTCGCAGCATAAATGTCATGATCCGTTAACCTCTCTTCCTGAAATTCTGAATCAGTAAAATCGATATCAGCATTTTGGCCATATATCTCGAAGCATTGACCGGCGTCAGGTAGCTGGCGCCAAGCAGGCGTTCATCCATGATAACCGGCACCTCTGCGATGCGCGCTCCCTGTTTTATCAGATAAGATACCGTATCTGGCTCCGGGCCGTAGTTTAAGCCCTTTGCAAATTCTTCTATCATTTTCCTGCTGAACATTCTCATTCCCGAGGTCGGATCTTTGATATCCTCTCCCGTGGTCATCCGGATAGCCGCTTCAATCAGGTTACTTCCAAGCATTCTCATTGTAAACGGTTTTTTCTGTCCCACAAAACGGGAGCCAATCACAATGTCGTACCCTTCATCCATTTTTTCCTTCATTGCCTTAATATACTCCGGCCTGTGCTGCCCGTCCCCATCAAGCTGGACCGCATAGCGGTATCCGTTTCTGGCCGCATATTTGAGCCCTGCCTGAAAACCACCGGCAAGCCCCAGATTAACCGGCAGATCCAGAAAATTATATCCGTTCCGCCTGCATATGGCCGCTGTCTGATCCTTGGAGCCGTCGTTAATGATGACGTAATCGTACTGCGGGAAGTCCTCTATCAGCCGGTTTACCACGCGTTCTATGTTTTCTGCCTCATTATAAGCTGGTATCACAATTAGCAGTTCTGCCATTTTTTCCTCCGTCATTTGATATCAGGTCTGTGACTGTTACTCAGATTTGTCAGATTTTATTTTTTCCAGTATGCACGGTTCATGGTGAGCTTTCTGAGCAGCCAGCCTGGAAGTTTTTTGTAAGCTTTTCCCAAACGGTATCCCATATATTTAAACCCGCTCTGGACCGTAAGCTCCGGAATCAGGTACCATTTCCCACTTCGAAGCAGCCACGCGGCCGTTGTTTTGACAAGGCGCATCCCCTCTCCCTCTGATGCCAGGCCCGAAAAGACTTCCGGGTGATCCGCCTGTGACACCGCCAGATCAAAGTTCCGGTGAAGCTGCTGGGAGGCACTGTAATTATGCGAATGAATCACTTGTGCATTGGCCGCATAGGCAATCTTGTACCCGGCCTTTACGGCCCCGGCCGCATATATCATATCCTCGTTAAAGATGGTTTTCTGTGTAAAACCGCCCAGTTCCAGATAGACATCTCTCTTATAGGCAGCGCAGACGTTGGAACAGAAATATGTCTTAATCCCCAGCGCCGCAATATCTTCTTTCCCTTTTATCCGGCTCACACCCGGGTAATTGAAGTCCCTGGTGTACCGTTCGATGATCCGGCAGTCCTCGGCCGGAAGCTGTCTTGCGTATGAGGCGGCGATATCATCACGTACAGTTAAAGCGGACACAAGATTTTTCACCAAATCCCGGTTGTATGGAACCGCATCCTGGGTCATGCAGATACAGATTTCCGCATCCGATGCAAGAATCCCCTTATGCCTGGTTCCGCCATGATCAAATTCCTCCTGCGGAAGATGAATCAGGGTCATATCCGTCTGGCTTCCATAAAAAAGAGGTTCAAAACGCTCCTCATTCCAGTACTGGCTCTCCGTATTCATAATGATAATACGGTTCACCCGGTAAGTCTGTTTCAGCAGTCGTTTTAAAAGCAGCTCCATCTTATCGCCCGGCCTGAATGCGGGGATAATGACATCTACCCGCGGACCTGTCACTCCGACGGCTTCCTGTTCCTGTGTTCCGGCATTCTGCTGCCTGTCTATGTTCTCTTTCCCGCTCTCCCAAATATCAGCAGTACTCATTTCGTCCCTTTATCCTCCCGGCCCTGCGGCCCTGTCCTGTCAGCTCTTTTCATACTCGTCATACGCCTTTATATAAAAGTGCATCAGGATTTTTACCATCCATGACGGCCACATTTTCTCAAACATCGCCATCTCATCCTTTGTACGCCTGTTATCTTCAATGCAGGCCTTTGTCGTCGCTCCCTCATGAACGCGGTATGCAATCAGCGGTTTTTCCACGCAGATAAACCGGCCGCTCCGTCCCGACAGCTCATAGAGATTATCCCAATCCAGGGCAAAATCATACTTCGATTTGAACATCTCCCCGCCGGTCATCCTTTTCTGATAAGTGCAGGCCGGGCAGCAGAGCGAATTACCGAAAATAACACTGCTTCGTTTTACCGCTCTCACGCCGGACAGAAACTTAAGCCGCAGCGGCAGGCGCAGGATTTTCTTTACCAGCCAGACCGTATTGAAGCACTCGGCTCTCGTCCCCTTCTCCGTGACCTTTAGCGTCATATAATCACTGACAAAAACCGTCATGTCGGGATATTTTTTATATGCCTTAAACAGCTCCCTCGTATAGTCGCTCCTGTATACGTCGTCCTGGTGGGCAATTGTCACCAGTTCCCCCTCTGCCCTGTGGTATGCAAACAGCCAGTCTTCCCTGATATTGCTCCCGCCATCCCGCACATACAGGGGAACGCCGTATTTCCCGGCGATTTTCTCGATATAGGGACTTGGCGTGGAAGTGCAGCAGATCACATCCGTCTTCACCTGCTGCTCTTTCAGGGAGCGGATGCAGGCCTCAAGGTAGGGCGAATCTTTATAGGCGCAGACGGCAAATGTATGCACCGGGCCGGCCTTATCGAATTCATTCTTTGCGTTCTCCATTTCCTCACTCCTCTATTCCCCTGCTTATTTACTTGTTACTGTCTACAGGCAGAATTTCTGCAGCACATTCATATAGTAGACCGCCAGCAGCATTCCTCCTGAGAGCGCCAGCACAAGACTGTAATAATCCCTGTTTTTCAAATGGACCGTAACCCACTTTGGGTTCAGAACCAGCCACAAAAGGAACAGGAACGGAATATAATAGCGCCCCTGAACTCCGTCAATATAAGTATTGCCAGGTGTCGTGAAAATCACATACATCGAGGTCCAGACCAGGACAACCGCGGCCGAAGCCAGGATGAATATCCACAATTTCTGCTTCCAATCCAGACGTTTTCCACAGGAAGACTGTCCTCCGGTGAGGATAACTGCCGCCGAACCCGCATAAATCAGCCATGGAAAGGATACTTCTCCCTGATGCCCCAAAAGTCCCAGGGATTTTTCCCCGATCACATAGGAAGGCAGGGTATTCCAGATATTCTGTATCAGTATTTTTGCATAAGTAACGGGATGCCCGAGCACATAGGACATCTGTCCCGCCTCGCTGGTGTTATCGCCCCTCACATCCCCCGTCTCACTGGGCGAAAAGATTACCGGAAGGGCAAAGGAAGCCATCAGACCCAGGCACAGCAGAACCATGCCGCCCTTCATGAGCAGCTTCTCCCTGCGGCTTCTGAAATGCTCGTCGGGTATCAGGAGTCCGACCAGAAGTAACGGCGCATAGACCGCCTTGATTCTGCATCCCCAGAAGAAGGCCAGCATAATAACCGCATAATCTTTCCAGGTGATTTTTTTATCCGGTTCCAGAATCGCCGACAGAATATATGCGAATGAGAGATACATAAATGCCGTCACGGTCGGATCATAGGAGTAGACCCCGGCCAGCATCATCGGCTCCGGCATCAGGCCCAGAAAAACCATAATGCCCTTGCCAACCGGCGTTTTCTTTATGGCAAAATAGAGGGCAATGCAGTAAATGAAAAGATTTCCCAGCCTTCCAAGCTTGTACACCAGTGAAAACGGAAGGTGGAAAAGCTGCCCTGCCTTTAAAAACAGCGCTTCCCCTGCATACCCGGTAAAAATCGTTTTATTTAAATCCGCACTCCAGGTGATTCCGCCATTCCTGTAATCACCTGCTAAGTCCAGATAATTGTCAAATTCTTTTTGTTCCTCGGACGTTTCCGGCTGGTTGTACGGCCACGTGTCGATCCCTGCAATAAACTCCTGGGTAATTGCCGGTGACACCGAGACCGGCGTCCTGTAGTTGGACATCCAGAAACTCTGGGAAAAATGAACCTCCTCATCCCAGCTCACCTTGTTGGCCGGAAGGGACAGGGAAAGAAGTGTTCCCACGCTGATGGAAATAATCAGAAAGCCAATCTCAATCCGTTTTCCGATATACTCCCTGTAAAAAATAAGCATTGCTCCGATGCCGAATAGACACCAGAAAAAGCACAGCCTGTACCAGTTGGCCGACGGCGCCGTGACGGCTTCAAATCCCGTGATGCAAAGCGGCATGGCCTTAAAATCAATATAGGAAAGTCCCGGCTCATCGAGAATCTCCCGGAAGACATAGATTTCCGCATACTCTGCCCTCCTGCCCACCGGAATCCAGGAATTTTTCACATTTTTGCTGTTCCTGTCCTCAACCGTCAGGATATCGCGTTCCCTCAGCTCACCGTAATCATTGTAAACACCCACCTTAACCGTGGTGTTCAACAGACCGTCATACTCATAGGAATAGCAGAATTTCCCCACAAACTGTCCATCAAGCGGCACGCGGATTTTTCCGTTTTCCCCGTCAAATATAAGTTTTCCATTCTCATCATGGAACCCTTCATAGGTAACACGGTTCATATCCACAATGAAACTTCCCTGGCTCTTCCCTGAATTGGCACGGATAAGCGGCAGATTACAGAGAACCTCTAGAAAAATTCCCATGACAAGCACAACCAGTGCGGTAAGCGCCAGTTTTTTTATACCTTGCCTGTGATTGATTGTGTGTGTGCCTTTTCCTTCCCCTTGAGCCGCCGTTTTGGGGCTGCTAGTCCTGCCGCCTTCCTTTTGAATGCTTTCCCGGGGGGGATTTTTCTTTTTATTCCTCTTTAAAAGCTCTGCCATCAAAGTTTTACCTGCCTGATATTTCTTATTTCTGAGCCCTATCTTACAATCTTCTCCACGCCTCTGTGTTCCAGAATCCGCTCATAATCCTCGATATAGTCCACCTCAGCCCAGAAGTGGCCGCCCACGTCCTCCACATAAACGGGCTGCTCCTCCGTCATGCTGTATATTACATTCTCCCACCAGACGGAATGCTCCTGGCGGTCTATCATCTCTTCCATTCTTCTTACAAAACCGGGCAGAAATTCCTCTGTAAAGCGGCCGATTCCAATATACTCGCCGGTGATGTCGCCGCCCTCCAGTTCTTTTCCGTATTTTTTCAAAATTCCATTTTCATAATAAAACTTGTAGTCCGCCGTCTCTTTCCGGCTCTCATCGGCAAACATCACCGGGCTTTTCGTTTCCTTCAGAATCCGGTCCAGAAGACGCTCCTCCAGATAGACGTCCCCGTTCATGATCAACAGGTCCCCGCCCGTGAGGAAGTCCTTTGCAAACCAGGCGGAGGCAATACTGTTGGTAACGTCATAAAAGGGATTATAATAAAATGAAACATCCTGTCCCTTCAAAACATCCCGGATTACCTGTGCTTTATATCCGAGAACCAGCCCGATTTCCCGGATTCCCCTGGATTTGAGAAGTTCCACCGTGTACCGGATCAGGCACTGGCCTTCCCCGATATCCACCGTGCACTTCGGATTGCCCGAAAGGTAACGCGATATTCTCGTTCCTCTGCCCGCCGCTAAAATCAGTACTTTCACAAAAGCCCCCTGTCCTGCATATCTTTCAATGCATCCACCAGTTTTTGGTTATCTTCTTTCGTAAGGTGTCCGATATGGCCTACCCGGAAAACCTTCTCCGCCAGTTCTCCCCCGTTCGGACATACGAAAATTCCATACTCGTCTTTCAGGATCTCGAATATCCGGTACGCCGATACTGGATTTCCGCCTTGGAGCTTACCGGTTGGGGCAAGAGGCGTCTCCGCAGACGACAGCGCCTCTGAGACGATCTTAAACGGAAGGCCTTTTATCTTCTGTCTGAAATCCTCCGCCAATTCCTTTATCCGCTCCTGCTCCTCCACAAGACCCTTTTCTTCTATCCTCTTAAGACGCCTGTTCATCTGAATTAAGATACCGACCGCAGGAGTAAAAGGCGTCTGTCCGCGCTCCCCGTCTTTCAGATAGTCCTTCAGGTTGAAATAAAGTGATTCCACCTGTGATTCCTCCACGCGCCTTACGGTCCGCTCATTCATCACAATCGCGGCGATTCCCGGCGGGAGGGCAAGGGCTTTCTGGGAACCGGTCAGAACCAGATCCACGCCCCACTTTTCCATCAGAAATTCATCCGCCAGAAACGAACTGATCGCATCCACCACCAGCCATATGCGGTTTTCCCTGCAGAAACGGCTGATTAACTCCATATCATAGTGAACGCCCGTCGATGTCTCATGCACATTGACAAGGAATCCGGTATAGCCTCTTTCGGCTTTATTCTCCAAATGTTCTTTTGTAAGCTTTTTTCCTGCCTCCAGCCGGATTTCATCATAAGGGATGCCATGGATTTGACAAATCCTGACGAAACGCGCGCCGAAGCTGCCCCCGTTTACAACCAGAAGCCTGTCCTGCTTCGTAAAAAGATTGATCACGGCGGCTTCCATCGCCGCGGTACCCGAACCGGTTAAAAACACGGTTCTGGCCCCCTCGCCGGCTTTCATAAACCGGTTCATCAGGCCTTCATTTTCCTTCATCAGCGCGGAAAATTCAGGGGTGCGGAAATACGGAATTTCTTCCGCTCCGATTCTCCTGATTTCCTCATCCATTTGAACAGGACCTACCGTAAAATTAATCATCTCGCGCTCTTCCTCTCTTTTCTGAAAAACCGGAGTGCCGTCAGTCCGAAGCAGACCGTCAGCGTAAACATCAGTATCAGGTAAGACATCGCTCCGCCAAGGATTCCCATCCATCTTACAAACGGTGCGGAAATCACAACCGCCATTACCGCCACCAGCGCATAAATAACAAAGATATGCCTGCGCTTCTGCATAATGACAAGCGAATAATAAAACAGGTTGATATAGGCGTTAAATGCTCCGCCCAGGATAATTAAAAGCAGCGGCAGACGGCTGGCGGACAGTGCGTACCCAAGCTTCGGATACAGCATGCTCAGCACCGGAATGCCGAGGAACCACGCGCCTCCCATAGCCAGCACCGTGAGTCCCGCTATGATGGCGGCCAGCCGCCCGATTACCCCTGCAAAATTTGTAAATTCACGGTTCTCCCATACCAGGGAAAGTTTTGTGATATACGGTCTGATAACAAATCCGGCTACCAGGTTAATCACGCTGGTCGGCATAAATATCGCTCCAAAAATAGCCTGATCTTTGTTCAGCATATTTCCCTCTATTGCATATTTGGAAGCGGAAAATACATAGAAATCAATAATTGCCGATAAGAACAGGACAAAATTCTCCTGAAACAGCAGAGTGCATCTGCCTTTTCGGCAGCTCCAGTCCACCTGCGGCAATTCTCCGATGACGGAAATATTAAATATCAGGACTCCCAGAATCTGGGCAATCACCGATACCATACAGGAAAGCACCAGGTTGCGGGTCATCATCAGACACCCGATGAAGCAGCCTGCCGAAAGAAGCGTCCGGAACGTATTGGATTTTCCCGTCAGATACAGTCTTCCGTTTCTCTGGAACTCCGCTTCATATACGTCGGCAAAACCATCGATCACTTTGTAGCAGACCATCAGAATGACGGTCATGGTTTTTACATAAGTATAGCTGTCCTGGTTGAAAAGCACATAAATCAGGCCGAATGCAAGAGCACCGCCGCAGGTCACAAACCGGAGGCGGAGGTACTCGCCGAATGTATAGCGTCTTCCGATATCCGTAATGTGAAACGGCCTCATTCCGAAGTAGGCAACCATAAACATATGCTGTCCGAAGGCAGAGAACGCGAAACTGAAGATTCCTCCCTCATCCTCGCCGACAATCTGTATTACAACAATCGACAGAACCATTGAGGCAAATGCATAGAGAAGGCTCCCCAGCATATTCCAGGCCATATTCCGTTTTTCCAGATTGTCGTCTCCTCCGATGAGGAGGGTTCTGAGTAAGTTCATGGCTGTTACCTGTCTTTCCTGTATTTTTTACTGCCGGGTTTGCTTCGTAATTCCGTGCTTAAGTTCAGGCATCCCGATCGCCTGAAAAGATCAACCGGTAAGGATAATGGGTTTTTCTCTTCTCCACCGGCGGCAGTTCCATATAGTCACCGTACATATTGGTAAGCATTTCTTCTATATTGCCGGGGAAGTTTATCATTCTGCCTTCAAATTCCATTTTCTTTAACGGATGGTATTTTCTCTTATCCACCAGATTCCAGTACGGGCTGGTGTCGGGGAGGAAGGCCATCCTGTCTGTCTTCCGTTTTTCATATCTTCTGCAGACCGCCTCACAGCTTCTTCGCAGGCCCTCCGGCGATACATGGAGCAGGTTCATGCATTTGTTGACAAAACTGCAGACCGACCAGATAAGGGCGGCCTTAAAACCTTTCTGTGCCAGCGTCGGCCTCGGGATGCACCGCAGGATCATCAGTTTACTGACAAACCACGCTGCCCAGGACTGCACCTGATACATAAATGGGTTGTCGGAAACATTGTCCAGCACATAGAGATCCAGAAAAATACCGAAGGGGCAGTCCACATCCTTCATCACCTCTTCAATAAATACGGTTCCGCGTTTTACCAGACGCGTAGTCATCAGAGGGTACTGCGGACATGTCTTTGCATTCAGGACCAGATACTTATCGCCCATCTTCTTCTGCACGAGTTTCAGGAACTTTTCAAAGTCCTTTCTGGGCATGGCAATATCGATGTCATCATCCCAGGGGATAAAACCCCTGTGTCTGATGGCACCGATCCCGGTTCCGGCGATGCCGAAATATTCCAGATGGTATTCCTCACATATTTTCAGGAAATCGTCGAGTATCGAAAGAATTTCCTGCTGCAGGCGGGCGAGAACTTCCGGCTCGTAGAACTTGCCCTGTCCGCTGCCCGCTGTTTTATTGCTGTCCATCGCCAAATTCCTCTTTCGCACGCTTCAGCGCCGATTCAATCACCTTATCCATGTCATAGTATTTATACTCTGCCAGACGGCCTCCGAAAATGACATTCTTCTCACCTGCCGACAGTTCGGCATATTTTCCGTAAAGCTCCTGGTTTTTTTCATCGTTTACCGGATAATAAGGTTCCATGCCCATCTTCCAGTCCTCGGGATATTCCCGGGTGACGACGGTCTTCGGCTGGGTTCCGAACTCAAAGTGCTTGTGCTCGATCATTCTTGTAAACGGCGTTTCCCGATCCGTATAATTGACCACGGCCACTCCCTGATAGTTGTCTGTGTCCAGAAGCTCCGACTCAAACCTCAGGCTCCTGTATTCCAGGTTTCCGAAACGGTAATCATAGTAGGCGTCAATCATACCCGTGTATACGGTCTTTTCGGCAAGCCCGTCGTAATTTTCCCTGTTCTCCAGATAATCCACGCCGGTTCTGATTTCACAGCCGTCAAAAAGTTTCTCTATAATTGCATTATAACCATCTTTTGGGATTCCCTGATAAGGATCGTTAAAATAGTTATTATCATAGGTAAAACGCACCGGAAGGCGGCGGATAATGAATGCCGGGAGCTCTTTACAGTCACGCCCCCACTGCTTTTCCGTGTAACCCTTTACCAGCTTTTTATAAATATCCGTACCGACCAGCTTGATTGCCTGCTCTTCCAGATTCTCCGGCTCCCCGGGAACGGCTTTTTTCTGCTCCTCGATGATGGCCCTGGCTTCATCCGGCCTGGAAATTCCCCACATTTTGCTGAACGTATTCATATTAAACGGCATATTGTACATCTCTCCGTTATAATTGGCCACCGGGCTGTTGGTATAGCGGTTAAACTCTGTAAACTGATTTACAAAATCCCATACCTCACTGTTTGATGTATGAAAAATGTGGGCTCCATACTGATGGACACGGATTCCCTCTACTTCACGGCAGTAAATATTGCCTCCGATATGATCTCTTTTCTCTATTACAAGACATTTCTTTCCGTTCTTTCCGGCCATCCAGGCGAATACCGCCGCATAAAGACCGCTTCCTACCAAAAGATAATCGTATTTTTTCATCAGCGCAGAAAACCTCCATTGTAATTACATGATTCCCTATTTTACTATACTTTATGGCAAAAGTAAACAAATCCCCCGGGCAGTTCATTTCTGCCCGAGGCCCCCGCCGGTTGTTATTTTAATTCTAGTTCCCG
>CATWBR010000004.1 GCA_958349075.1 uncultured Clostridium sp. | reverse complement strand
TTATTATATAGAGCGAGGGGGAATCCTTTTGGCAACCGTAAAAGATGTTGCAAAGAAAGCTGGCGTGTCTATCGCCACAGTATCAAGAGTTATCCGCAATGAAGAGATTGTAAAACCCAAAACAAGAGATCTTGTTTTAAGTGTTATAAAAGAATTAAACTACCAGCCAAATGCGTTAGCCAGACAGTTAAGACAGCAGGAAACAAAGACGGTGATTGTAATTGTCCCCGATATCGGCAATACCTTTTTCCACGAAATCCTGCTTGGAATTGAGTCGGAAGCGGAAAAATACGGGTACCAGGTTCTCATTGTGGACATGCACAATAAGTCTGATATCGAGAGCCACTATCTGCACGCGCTGCAGCAGAGGCAGGTGGACGGCGTCATCTCTTTATCCGCCAATGTGGCAAAGAGCCTGATGGAACAGGTCGCAACCTCATCACCCGTGGTGGTCGCCTGCCAGTATCTGGACAATTCCAACATCCCCAATGTCACTATTGACAATATCGGCGCGGCCAAAACCATGGTCGAATACCTTATCAAGCTCGGGCACACAAGGATTGCCCACCTGACGAGCCATCCCTCCGCGCTGCTGTACCGTGATCGTTTTAACGGCTATATTTCGGCCCTTGCCGGCCACAATATCCCCATTGATCTGGAGCTTGTGAAATACGGCGAGTCCACAATTACAAGCGGGTACGAAATGATGAGCTCCCTTTTAGAGTTGTCCAACCCGGTCACCGCCGTGTTTGCAGCGGGTGACGTCATGGCCATAGGTGCACTGAAGGCCCTGAAGAACGCGGGATTAAGTGTTCCCGGCGACTGCTCCGTAGCGGGTTTTGACGACATCGAGATCTCCTCCATCTTCGAGCCGGCGCTGACCACCATCAGCCAGCCCAAACTCCTGATGGGGAAAACTTCTTTCAAGAAACTCCTGAAACTGATGAAGGGGGAACCTCTGGCAAAACAGCAGGAAATCCTTGACTATAAACTGATTATCCGTGAAAGCTGCGGCAAAATAAAGCAGGACAGAAAAAAATAAACCAATCATTTCTTACAGAAAGAAGGTGCATCACCGATGAAATGCAATGGCATTGTCGCCCTATCCGCCGGAGCCCCCCGGATGGTCCAGGTGGAGGTTCCTGAACCAGGTCCCCATGAGATTCAAATCAGAATGGCCGCCAGCCTGGTGAGCGCGGGAACCGAACGCGCCTGGGTACTCGGCCTTCCGAATGCGGTCCCGGAGTATCCCTACGTCCCCGGCTACTGCTGCTCCGGCTATGTTGAGAAGACAGGTCCCGGTGTGACGGGATTCTCCTGCGGTGACCGGGTGGCCGCCTATGCGGTCAATGTCGGACACAGGGAAATCGGAAACGTGGCGGATTACAATGTGGTCCGCATCCCCGAAACGGTCGGTTTCCGGCATGCCGCTTTTGCCAGTCTTGGCCAGACCTCTCTGCAGGGCGTGCGCAAATGCCGGATCGAGCTGGGTGAAAGTATTGTGTCCCTTGGAATCGGTATTGTGGGCATCTTTGCGCTTCAGCTTGCCCATCTGAACGGAGCCCTCCCCTGCATCGCCGTAGACAGAAATCAAACACGCCTGGAGACAGCAGAAAAATGCCACGCCGATTTTACCGTCAACAACGGGATGGACGGCTGGCAGGAACGCCTGCTTAAAATCACGGATGGGAAAGGTCCCGCCGTTGTCTTTGACAATACAGGTGTTCCCGGGGCCATGACGGAGGCCTGCCGGATGGCTGCGGACTATGCCAGGATCTGTATTCTGGGATGTCCCAGAGGAACCGCCGACTTCAATTTCTATAAGGATGTACAGAAGAAATCACTCACCGTGATCGGCGCCCACGCGGTAGACTCCATCCCACGGTATCATTCCTACCCGAATTACTGGACCTTTGCCGATGACGCCGCCTGTTTTCTTCGTTTTGCAGCGAACGGGGCAATTGCGATTGAGCCTCTAATCAGTGAAACCGTTTCACAGAGAGATGCCGGGAGTGCATATTCCGATTTGATCCACAATAATATGGACGCTCTCGGAATGATAATCGACTGGCTGAAATGAGGGGGGAATATCATGAAATATGGATGTTTCGGCTCGATCCGTCAAATCCCTCTCATTGAGAAGGCGGGATTTGACGCCGCCGAATTAGACTTTTGCGAGATAGCCGCGCTTTCCGGTGAGGAATTCGGCCTGCTCTCCCGCCGGATAAAAGAATCGTCTCTGGATTTCTCTGTTTATTCCGGTCTGATTCCTCTGACGGAACGTTTTCACAGCGAAACCTTTGACAGGGCATACTGGCTGGAACATATCAGAAAAGGAACCGATCGCGTATCACAACTGGGCGCTTCCATGATCCCTTTCGGCGCCGGTAAATGCAGAAGTATCCCGGACGGGTGCACCGGCTTAAACGCCGCTAAAGAGCGGATCCTCAGCCTGGTTTCCGATATCTGCGGCATTCTGAAACCTTATGGGATTACTCTGGTTATCGAACCGCTCGGCCCGGCCAACAGCAATTATATCAACTATATTGCAGAGGCGGTTCAGTTTGTCTCGGTTCTCAGCCTCCCAAACTGTAAAGCCATGTGCGATCTGCGTCATATGCATAAGCTGGGGGAGGACATGGACGAGATTGTGAAATACCGTGACTTTATTTTACATGCTCATATTGATTATCCCGAAGGCGATAAACGTTTCTTCCCGAATACAAAGGACGGATTTGACTATGCCCCCTACTTTGAGGCGCTGTCGAAAGCCGGTTACGACGGGATTCTCACAATCGAGGCCACCGCTTACACAGACTTTTCCAGGGAAGCGCGCGAGGGCCTGATGCTGTTAAAAGAATACGGCGGACAGCGCTGCCAGACCACAGAGCTGCCCTGCCGATAAGGAGAAAGAAGAAGTGACTATGAAAAAATTATTCGGCACCGTGGTTCCCATTATCACTCCATTTACCGTGGAAGACAGGATTGATGTGGATTCCCTGAACAATCTGACGGAGTATATAATCGAGGGCGGACTTCAATGCCTCTATCCATGCGGGACCACCGGGGAGATGCTGCTGCTTGATCCCGATGAACGCATGCTGATTCTGGAAACCGTTATAAAAAAGGCTGGAGGACGTATCCCGGTATTCGCCCAGGCCGGAGCCATGACCCTGAAGGATACGATTAAACTTGCAAGGCATGCGGTAAGCGCCGGGGCCGACGGAATCGGCGTCGTTACCCCGTCCTATTTCAAGCTGTCGGACGATGGCCTTGTCGATTATTATACCGCCGTCGCTGAGAGCGTACCGGACGATTTCCCGGTCTATCTCTATGCCATTCCGCAGAATGCGGTAAATGATATCAACCTCTCCACAGCAGCCCGGATTGCCTCCGCCTGTAAAAATGTGGTCGGCATTAAATACAGTTTTCCCGACATGACGCGGATCCAGGAGTTCATGACAATCAACCGGGGAGACTTTTCCGTGCTGGTCGGCCCGGATCACCTGTTCCACGCCGTATGTGCGGCGGGCGGCGGCGGGACGGTGTCGGGAAACGCAATGATATTGCGTGAGCACTACGCTGCGCTCTGGAATGCCATCCAATCCGGAGACAATAAGCTGTCGGCTGTAATCCAGCGCAGAACCAATATGTTAAACAATATCCTCTGCCGGAAAAATAATATTTCTGCCTATAAATCCATCCTCTGCCGGAAGGGCATCATCGCTTCTTCCCATATGAGAGCCCCGATGGAATCTCTTACAGACAGTGAAGTGGAAATGATGGCGGCGGAGCTTGAGATGAACCATTACACGGAGGTACTTCTCTGATACCTTATCCGGGCGGCAAACTGATAAACGTAAGGGAGAGGAATGCGCACCGATACATTCCTCTCCCTTTCACTTTTCACTTTACGGTATCGCCCTGTTTTAAATTACTGCTGATAATACCCGGCCAGAATCTTCCCGGCCTTCTGCAGTTCATTCTCCAACAGGCTTTTCCAGTTATCGGAAAAACGTTCCCATTCTTCATTCTTCAGCAGTTCTTCCGCCTTCCCGATTACCTTCGTATATTCCTCCCGAAGGTTTGGCCTCTTCACGCTGCTTAATACAAAGGGATAGCCCCAGACCATAAATTCCGATAAAACGCGGTAGCATTCCCTCACGGTGGCCAGCGGGCAGTTGGCTGTTATGAAATCACTTGCCAGTTTAAAACACCGGTAGCATGTGTCCTGCCTGTAAATCTCTTCAAATTCTGCCGCCAGTGAATCACTTGTCTCCTTCCCCACATTTTGTAAGGTGTAAAGAAGTACCGGGCGCACCGTTAAAGCCATAAATTGTAAACTGTCCCGGTAGAGGCGAAATCCCTCCTTCACTTCGGCCCGTTCAAAATCAATGGGCCCGATATCGGAACAGACTTCCGACACCTTTCCCTGATGACAGCTTATAATCCCAAGGCTGTCCAGGATGCTGAGAGTGCGGCGCAGCGTCCGGTATGAAACGTTTAACTGCTCTGACATTTGTGAAACAGACGGCAGGGAACTTCCGATCGGATAGGTTCCCTTCATAATTTCGGTGATAATTCGCGAAACCAGGGTGTAACATAATTGCGGCCGCTGCCAGTATACGTTCCAGCAAAAAGGAACCGGTTCCATTTCCTGCAGTCCATACTCTTCTTCCGCCTCAGAACAGAACATCAGAAGATTTCTCATGTCTTCACCGAAATCCTTCTCCGATGTCTCCCTCATAAAACCGGCCCCGCTCTCTTCTATATCGGTCGGAAGTGTCCTGCCTCTTTCCGAATGCGTATCGTTGCCGTACAGATAGGGAAGACGCGTGTACCGGAGCAGTTCCCAGTAAAAATTCGCAAAAAGCTTATTCTGCATTTTATCAAAGGCAAAGAGATGAAGACGGGTAGACACGGATAAATCGATCTTTCCCGCCTGTGACAGCCTTTCTTTCAACTGATGCCACGTATCCTTGTCAATGTTGTCCCGGGCATACTCCCAAACCGGTTCAACCAGCAATAAACCGGCACGGCAGGAATCAATGATTCCCGCTCTTCTCGGCACAAAATAGAGGGCGGCGTTTTCCCTGAACCGGTCACCGCTGACCCGGTATATTACCCTGGCCGCCTTCCTGGCCGATACTTCTATATATCCGTTTTCTTCCAGGCGCGTTAATGCAGCCCGCACGGTCCGGGGCGCCATACGGAAACCTTCACCAATCCTTGATATGGAAGGGAGTACTTCACCATAACGGCACACTCCCATTAAAATTCTTGTCTCATAATAATCGTAAACCAGTTTATAAATCAGTTTTTCGCTGTCTGTCAAAACCATTCCCCTTTTTAGCCCTGCTGTAACTCTATAAAACTTCCGTCTGCTGTGCTCTGATTACTCCCATTATATCATAATATCAAAAAAAAGCGCAGCCGCTTTTGCGGCAACGCTTTTTGGTAAAATCCCTATATGCTGCTCGCTGCCTCTTCCTTTAATTTAAACCGGGCGACCAAATCCCTTAAGAGCTGTGCCTGGCTGGTTTTTATGATCTTGCGGATCTCGCAGGAGCTTTCGCTGATCTCTGCCATTGCACCCAGATTGTCCTGCATGCAGGCCCTGGTTTCCCGGGCATTGGACTGAAGTATTTTGGAACCGGCGCTGTCATTGACCATAAAAGGTCCGTTATAGAATGTCTCTATCTGCCCTCCCAGTTTAACTAAATCGACGATACTCACCGCACATCCCGCTATCAGTACGATAAGGATCAGAACGTATGAGATAAATAATTTTTTGCCAACCTTTAAATTCTTCATTGCCCCCCTGGCCTCCGCTTCAGTCTTTATCAACATGGTATTATCCTTGAAACTTCTCCCGCATAAAACAGGACATTCCTCATCTTCTCTCTGCCGCCTGCTGATTCCCTTATGAACAAAGTTTCGTTTAAAAGATTATAGCATGGATCAGGGGCAGTAACAAGATGTGAAAAATATCCCAAAACCGGACGGCCCCTTGCAAACCGTCCTTTTACCCCCTTTTCCCAGCCCTTGTGTTTTTTTCTTCCCTGGTGCATAATTGCAGGATACACTCCCGTTTCCCCGCACGGTTCATAAAGTCTCTGGTATCTCCGGCGTCCTCTGCGGTGCTAAAGAGCAAGAATGATTAAACATCCGCCGCCACTATTGGGTATAATAACAGACCGGAAGGAGGTTTCGGATATGCGAAACGAAAACATTGAAAATATTGTCTCGGTGATTGAATATATCGAAGCGCACCTCACGGAGAAACTGGATTTAGACCGTGTGGCGGACGCCGTCCACTATTCCAAATATCATCTGCACCGTATGTTTACCGGCGCTGTCGGCCTGACGCCGCATGAATATCTGCAGAGGCGGCAGCTCACCGAGGCCGCAAAACTGCTGGTATTCTCCGACAAGCCGATTCTGGATATTGCACTGCTTGCAGGATATGAGAGCCGGCAGGCATTTACAAATGTATTTACAGCCATGTATAAAGTGTCGCCGGGCAGATACCGGGAAAATGAAAAGTTTTACCCGCTGCAGTTAAAATACCGTTTGGAAGGGAGTTTTACCATGCTGGATTCAAAAGAACAGGCAGAGTGGGAAATCGAATTTGCCGGCGAGGAGGACATCCCCTGCTGGATGGAACTGGTCCGCCTCGTCGTTGACGGTTTTCCCTGCTTAAATGAGGAGGAATACGTCTGCGTTCTGAAAGAAAAAATGAAGACCCGGCAGGCATTGATTCTGAAAGACGGCGTTCTTGCCATCGGCATTATGATTTTTTCATATGACAGCGGAAGTATTGATTTTATGGGCAGTCACCCGCTCTACCGGAAAAAGGGCATCCCGAAGGCGTTTTTAAAAAAGGTGATCGGGGAACTTCTGAAGGGAAGAGAGATAAGCATTACTACCTTCCGTGAGGGCGACCGGGCGGATACGGGCCATCGGAAGGAAATTAAAGGGCTGGGATTTGCCGAAGCCGAACTGCTGGTCGAGTATGGATATCCCACCCAGCGCTTTGTTTTAAAGGAGGAAGACCATGAGTAACGGACAACCTGAAGAAAATGCGCTTTTTCCCGATGAAATTGCACATCTTGAAGAAATGAGCCGAAGGCTGGAACATGCGCTGAGGGATGCACAGGCCGATGTAGAACGGATCGATCAGGAATACAGGGATGCAAAACGCTATATGGTGGATTACAGAGGAGAAATCGACCCCCATGAAATGTTTCAGAATGAGCTGCTGCTCAAGCAGACGGATCAGACGGGCGCTTTCGCCGTTGTGCTGCGCGACAGGATTGCCAGGCTGAAAGATTCTCCCTATTTTGCCAGGATCGACTTCCAGGGCAAAGGCAGTAAGGAAGCGGAGAAATTCTATATCGGGCGGTTTACCTTCAATCAGGGAAACAAACCGCTTATTTTTGACTGGCGCGCCCCCGTTTCCAGCATGTTTTACGATTATGAAACCGGTCCGGCCGGTTATGACGCCCCGATGGGAAGAATCGACGGGGAACTGAAAAGGAAACGGCAGTTCAAGATTAAGGACGGAGTGATGGAATATGCCCTTGAAAGCGCCTCCCATGTGCAGGACGATATTCTGCAGAAGGAACTTTCCCATACCTCCGATGAAAAAATGAAATCCATTGTAGCGACGATCCAGAAAGAACAGAACCGGATTATCCGGAACGAGCAGGCCGGAACAATGATTATCCAGGGGGTGGCCGGCTCCGGTAAAACTTCCATTGCGCTCCACCGGATCGCTTTTCTGCTCTACCGGCAGAAGGACCGGCTGAATGCCCGCAATGTTACCATCCTCTCCCCCAACCGGGTTTTTGGGGACTACATATCAAATGTCATACCGGAGCTCGGCGAGGAGCCGATCTATGAGCTGAGTTTCTCCGATATTGCAGAAATCGGACTGGAAAACGTCATCGGTTTTGAACCTCAGCGGGACCCTCTGGAAATCCTGGATGAGAATTGGATGGAACGCGTCCGTTTTAAATCCTCAGCGGATTTTGCCGCTCTTCTGGATGAATACATACAGGAGATGCCGGAACGGATTTTTATCCCGGCGGACTACGGATTCGGACGCTTCCTTGTGGATGGGGAATGGATACGGGAACGTTTCCGCGCTTACGGAAAATATCCTGTTAAACGAAGACTCTCCATGACCGCAGACGATATTTACAACCGGCTTCAGAACGAAAACATCTGGCAGGAAGATATCCCGAAAGCCAGGACGATCTTAAAAAGCCTCACCGCCATGCTGCGTCTTAAAAACACTCCGGCACTTTATAAGGACTTTTATAAGCGGATGGAACGGCCGCAGATGTATGTCATGCCGTCCAGAAATACGCTGGAATGGGAGGATGTTTTTCCCTTTCTCTATCTCCATGCCGCATTCGAAGGCACAAAGGAGAGTAAAATCACAAGACATCTGGTGATCGACGAAATGCAGGATTACACTCCCATCCAGTATGCCGTGATAAACTTGATGTTTCCCTGTCAGAAAACCATTCTGGGCGACTTCGGGCAGTATTTGAATCCTTACCACACGCACACCCTTAAGGATCTGCGCCGCATATACGGCGGCGCTGAATATGTGGAGCTGAATAAAAGTTACCGCTCCACCTATGAAATCATGGCTCTTGCAAAACGTATCGGAAATATTGCTTCCCTGGAAGCGATGGTACGCCACGGGGAACCTCCCGCACTTGCATCTTGCAAAAATGAAACGGAGGAGATTCTAAAAATAAAAAAAGCCATCCGTGACTTCAGGGCGGGAAAGAATTCCTCACTCGGTATTATCACAAAGACGGAACAGGCCGCAAAAAAGCTCTATGCCATGCTCTCAGAAGAGGGCGGCGTGAACCTGATTCTGCCGGAAAGCACGCATTTTGCGGGAGGGATTTCGATTGCCTCCGTCCGGATGGCAAAGGGCCTGGAATTTGACGAGGTTCTCATCCCCCATGCGGACAGCCTGACCTATCAATCGGATTATGACCGCCGCCTGCTCTATATTGCCTGCACGAGAGCCATGCATAAACTGACACTGTTTTACAGCGGGGAGGCATCCCGGTTTCTTACACTTCTTAAGTAAAATATCCCGCAAAGGTACCCGGAGCGGCGGCAGGACCGCCGCTCTGCTGCACGCACGGCTTCACTAAGTCCGGTTCTTGTCTAACCATTCCTGAAGAAACTGGTTAAATGCATCCGGTCATGGTCCTGCTGTCCTGTGGAAACCCATGCAGACATAAGACGGGCTTTCCGGCGCCGAATTCTTCGTAGTGTAGTGATATGGAATTTACCGTACATTCCATTTTATTCCCTCCCTTGTACCCGATAATAAACAGAGTAATAAGGGTATTCTACGTCCGCCCGCGGGGACCCGTCAAGAATAAGTTCAATATGTGTTCCCGCACTCGATTTATCAAAATCAGTCCAGTACCTGTCAACCAAAAGGTCAGGTACTTGATAAATTTTAAGTCAGGTACTTGACATCTAATTAGTCAGGTGCTATACTAACGAAAAGGTCAAGTACTTGACTTAAAAAATATCAGGAATAATGGAGGATATGCCCATGAATGAAATGAAAGATTTTATTACCAGCCAGCTTCAGCAGCTTCAGACACATATGCACCGCATCATGTTCAGCCAGTACCGCAAACCGCACAACCCGCACCGGGGGCAGGGCCGTGTGCTGGCAATCCTTAAACTGAAACCGGAAATGAGCCAGAAGGAATTAACATATCTGCTGAATATGAGCAAACAGTCCGTTGCCGAACTGGTTGCAAAACTGGAGAGAAACGGCTATATAACACGTGAACCTTCAAAAGACGACAAACGGGTCATGACCGTCCGCCTGACCGAAGAAGGTGCGAAGGCCATTGACGATACAGATGAGCGTGAACCGGATATTTCTAAAATCCTCGACTGTCTGAACGATGATGAGCTGACCACTTTCAGTGATTATCTGGGACGCATTATCGGACAGTGTGAGGAACTGCGCCCGGACGAAGATTTTGAAGCTCACCGTAAGTATGTGGAACATTTCATGTCGTCTGTTGCCCAGGATCGCGAAAATTGGCCCTATCCCGGTTATAACTTTGATGGGGATGTACGCGGGTTTGAGCATTTCAGGGGACGCGCTCACGGCTGTGAGCGTTCCGGAGAACATGTTCACGGCTGCGATCGTCCCGGAGAACGTGCTCACGGCTGTGATCGTCCCGGAGAACGCGCTCACGGCTGCGATCGTCCCGGACGTTCCGGAGAACGCGCTCACGGCCGCGACCCTTTCAGGGGGCGTGGAAACTTCCCGTCCGAAATGGGCCGTACACCGTTCACGAATGGAGGGATGCAAAATGACTTTGGCACTGAAGAGAACGACGATTAAAAATCCGTCTCCGGGCGCCGCCTCGGATCGTTTGGTCGCGCCCGATGTAAGGGCCGCCCTGCCGGGCGTACTGATCGACTACCTGTGGCAGCTCGCCCTATGTGAAAACTGGAAAAACTATGAACACCAGTTATTTATCCTTCAAATTGGAGAATTAAGCGGACGGGGCATACAGGAGATATACCACTCCTGCATCTGCGGTAATCCGATGGAGGGACACCGGGTGTACGGCGTTGCGCCTGTCAACTGTACGCTGCAGGTGACTTATTTAAACGGCCGCTATGATATGCAGTTCTATAAAGACCGATGAAGATTCGGGAATCGGCAGGAAACTACCTGAAAACGATTTTTGTATTACAGAATGGAACAAAGCGCGGTATTAATTTCACTAAACGGCGGCCCCGCATAATCAGGGCCGTCATTTTATATGGAAATCCCCTGCAAAGTCCATCTCATCCCGCAGCAGCTTAAGATACCTGTCCAGCACCGCCGTTCCTTTAAAATCCTGGTGCACCAGATAGCCGAAATCCAGGGTACAGCCCTCAATGGGAATGCATTTCCACCCCAGTTCATTCAAACGCTTGGGAGGCAGCTCCACCCCGATACTGTAGGCGGCGGATTCGGTGACAAAACGGCTCCTCAGTACCCGGCTGTCACACTTGATAAGCTTGGATGAATCTACAAAGTTAAACTGTGTGACGACGCTGTAGGGGGAATGGCTTGTATTTCTCTCACTGTATGTGATAAAAGGATAATTTTTAAAATCGGCCAGGCGCAGATCTTCCCGCTTCGCCAGCGGATGCTCTTTTGAAAGATTGATATTGCACTGAAGCGCACAGAGGTGATTATACTGTATCCGCTTCCGCCTTAACTCGGCCTTCATAATCGGCGCCTGGATATCGGAGCTTATCAGGAATGCCACATCCATCTGCTTTTTGCTCAGCAGCTCAATGGATTCATACTGATTACTGTCCTGGATCGCCATCTGGAGCATCGGCTGCGTTTCATTCTCTTTATATAGCTTTAAAAAAGCATCCTCCACCGGCGTGTACCTCGGACTCAAAATCCGGAAGGTCAGCCCTTCTTTTCTTTCTGAAAGACCCATAACCTGATCCGCTTCCCTCAGGATCGACTGGGCGTGATAGACCAGATCCAACCCCTTCTCAGTAAATACAATCCCGTTCGCAGTCCGTTCCAGAATCTCAAATCCCAGTTCCGTCTCCAGGTTCTTCACCGAATTGCTGATATTCGGCTGTGACAGAAAAAGCTCTTTAGCCGCCTTGGAAATCGATCCCGTCCGGTAGATGGCAGCCACATATCTTAGCTGTTCAAATTTCATTCTTTTCCCCCATAGAACATAATAGTCGGTAATTTGTCTGCAATTTTTTATATACCCCTATAAGTATTCCATATTTACTGGTGAAAGTCAAATAATGGTAAAGTTTATTCATAAAGATAAAACATGTTACTGGCATGAAGTGAACAGTAACAAAAACGGGAGGGATTTATTCATGGAAAAACAAAAATATCTGTCCGTCATTGACGAAAAGCAACATCAGTTTACCGCCCTGAGCGATGAAATCTTCGAACACCCGGAGCTTAACTTCCGGGAATTTAAATCGGCGGCAGCGCTTTGCAGAGCACTGGCGGATAACGGCTTCACGGTAGAAAAAGAATTGGCAGGCATTCCAACCGCCTTCTCGGGCCGTTTTGGCAAAGGCCATCCGGTCATCGGGATTCTCGGAGAATTCGATGCGCTCCCGGGACTCAGCCAAAAAGCCGGAGTTGCGGTGAAAGAACCGCTGCCCGGAGACGGCTGCGGACACGGCTGCGGGCACAATCTGCTGGGGGCAGGGAGTCTCGCCGCCGCAGTTGCGGTAAAGGCCTATCTGGAACAGACGGGAAGGACGGGAACCGTCATTTACTTCGGCTGTCCCGGGGAGGAGGGCGGTTCCGGCAAGGCCTTTATGGCCCGCGACGGAGTATTTGATGAACTGGACGCAGCCCTCTCCTGGCATCCTGGCTCGCTGAACACAGTCTGGTCCTTCAGCACACTGGCCAACATCCAGGTGAGGTATCATTTTACCGGAAAAAGCGCACATGCCGCCGCCAGCCCCCATCTCGGGCGGAGCGCCCTGGACGCCCTGGAGCTGATGAACATCGGCGTGCAGTTTCTGCGGGAGCATATCATCCCGGAAGCCAGAGTCCACTACGCCATCACAGACACGGGCGGAACTGCCCCGAATGTGGTGCAGGCAGAGGCGGAAGCGCTCTATCTCATCCGCGCCCCGAAAAATTCCCAGGTGCAGGAAATCTATGAACGGGTAAACAACATTGCAAGGGGAGCCGCCCTGATGAGCGGGGTGGGTGTGGAGATCCGGATGGATAAGAGCTGCTCCAATATCGTGGTAAACAGAACGCTGGAAGAAATCCTGTATCGGAATATGACGGAGATTGCCCTGCCGGAATATACCGAGGAGGAGGAAACATTCGCAAAAGCTATCCAGGAGACGATCGAAGGACGCACCACGATGGCGGACCGGCTTGAAAAGACCATGGGACCGAAGGGCCGTATGCTGGGAGCCGAATATGACAAACAGAGCCTCTACCGCTTTATCATGCCATACGCCCCAGGCAGCAAACCGCTCTCCGGCTCCTCCGATGTAGGAGACGTGAGCTGGATCTGCCCTACCTCCCAGATACTCGCATCCACCGGCGCGGGAGGAACAGTGGAACATTCCTGGCAGATGGTGGCACAGGGCAAATCGGGCAGCGCCCACAAGGGGATGCTCTATGCGGGTAAGGTATTGGCCGGAGCCGCCATCGACCTGTTCGAGAATCCGGAACTGATCGTGAAGGCAAAGGAGGAACATCTTGCCCAGATCGGAGAAGAAGGTTACCGCCCTCTCCTCACCCCGGATGTGAAACCGCGTATCCTTAGAGATTAACATAAGCCCGGACATTTGGTTAAGCCGTCTGTCAAACCAAACAGACGGTGAACTTTAAAGAAAAACCGTTAAACACATAAATAATAAAGAGAGGGATTACTTATGGAAAACAAGAAGAAAAATGCGGTGCCGGAGACAGGCGCTGAGGAATTATCCGCAGGCGATATCGTTTCCTACGGACTCGGCGGAGCTGCCGCAACCATGCCGAGCCAATATAAAAACACGTTTACAATGAACTTTCTGACCGACGTGGCCGGTTTAAATATCAGTGTAGTCGGAACGCTGACCATGCTGCTGACCATCTGGGATGCCGTCAACGACCCGGTCATCGGAGGGATTGCCGACCGCACGAACACAAAACGCTGGGGAAAATACCGCCCTCATATGATTATGGGCTGTATTATGTGGGCATTCATTATGATGGTACTGTTCTTTGTGCCTGACTTCTCCACCACGGGAAAACTGGTTTACTACACAATCGCCCTGATATTCTACAGTGTTTTTTATACTCAGTTTACCGTATCGTGGCAAGCTCTCAACAGTGTCATGAGCACCGATGTAAACCAACGGAATATCCTTCTGACTGCCCGCCAGTTGGCCGGGTTCATCTCCGGCGCCCTGGTCGGAGCCTGCACCATGCCGATTGTAAGCCGCTTCTCGGATGAAAAAACGGGATTTCTGGTTTCTACCTTTGTGATTTCGGCAGTCTGCATCATCACCGGACTGATTTCCGCAAGCGGAGCTAAAAAGAAGGACTACTATAATTCGATCAAAACTCCGGAAAAAATTCATTTTAAGAGCCAGCTCAATGTTGTGCTGAAAAACAGGGCCGTTATCTGCTGCGCTCTCCTGTTGGGACTCGTTACGCTTTCCAACGCGGTAAACTCAGCAATCTCTCTGTATTACTTAAAATATGTCGTTAAGAATATCGGCGTTCTCTCCATACAATCCGTTCTGGCCATGGCGAGAAGTATCATCTTTATTCCCATGATGCCCATGATACTGAAAAAGCTGGGCAAAATTAAAACCCTGAAGTTTGGGATGCTGCTGAATGTTTTTACGGGCCTCTGCCTGTTCTTTCTCCGTGAACATGCATCCGCACTGGAGGTAATCCTCATGACCTTTATCTCCGGCGCCGGTTTTACCATTGCTAATGTTGCCTGTCTGTCCATGATTCCCGACTGCACGGACTACACGGAATTAAAATTCGGCTCCTGCCAGGCCGGATTCATCAATGCCATCATCACTTTTATGAAGAAGTTTTTCTCCTCCTTCTCCACCCTGATCGTAGGAGGACTGATGGGACTGGCCGGGTACGCCGCTGATAAGGAGATCACTGCGCATATTATAAACACGATTGTCAATATCAAAATCATAACGCCCTTTGCCCTTCTCGCCGCAGCGCTTGTCATCCTGAAGCTCTATCCAATCACTCCCGCGTATGGACGTGAGATGAGGGCAAAACTGAAGGAAATCCGCGGAAAACAGGAAGGTATTTAAAATCCCCTCTCATTGGGTCTGTCTGCCGGAACTTATCACATGACACTGCCGCCCGTTTTTGCTATAATGACTCCATACAAGATTTGAAGAATAGCATCCGGACGGCAGCATCAGTGAAAGGAAAATGAAATACCATGTTAAATCAGACCGAAACGAACGGCGTTATGAAAAAAATCCTGATTGTCTATATCGGCAACCACCTGGTGGACAGTGTTTACCGTGAATTGGCAGACTATTTTAACAAATATGGAATCAAATGTGAGCTGTGCTCCTGCAGCGTCGGTTCCGAGGAAAGTCTGGTGGAGCATATCAGCAGTTATATCCGGGAGCACGATGTCTCACTGGTGCTCCTGGGCAGCCGCCTGTTTCAACTGATCAACGGGCGGCTTCAGATTCCGCTCGTGGAGATCAGGCGGAGCTTCTATGATTTCTATGTCTCCATAAAAAAATCCACGCGGCTCAACAGGATGACGGCTATGGTTTACTGGGGGCCGCTAAAACCCCTGGAGCTGGAATACTGGAAAGAACTTAAGGACTATGTCAGGCTCTGCCTGATAGAGCCTGAACCGGGTGAGGGAACGCGTGACAGGGAGCTGAGGACACGTCAGGCCATCCGGCAGCTAAAATCCGAGGGTTATGAACGGATTGTAGGCGTCGGCATGGTATATGATATTACACTGGACGAGGGACTAGAGGCGGAATTTATCAGCTTCAGCAAGGCAAACCTGCTCCAGTCCGTTCACGAAGTCCTGCATCACGCAAAGATGTTTGAACAGGATCAGGAAAACTTAAAGAGCCTGCGCAACATCTTCCGCGAGTTGGACGAGGGTATCATCGTCACAAACGACAAGGGGGAAATCTACGAGATTAACGATGCGGCCAGGCAGATTTTCAAGGGAATCCCGCATGTTGATAAGAGAAATATTAAGGAGCTTTTTCCTTTGGAGGCCGTCTCCGAGGCTATGGTTCAGAACCGTGAGCTCTCGCGTCTTGTCTGTACGATAGAAAAAAAGACGCTGATGCTGAATCTGCATATCTCCCATACCGGCCGCCAGTCACGCTATAATTTTATCTTTTATCCCTCCGCCGTGGTGAGGGCCATGGAACGGGAAATCCAGCTTGATATCAGGAAAAAGGGATATGTCGCTAAAAACACCTTTCACGATATTCAGTCCTCCGGCGCCTGCATGGATGATTTAAAGAAAAAGGCGGCCCGGTACGCAGCCGTGGAAAGCACGGTGATTCTTTACGGAGAATCCGGAACAGGCAAAGAACTGTTTGCCCAAAGCATCCACAATGAGAGCCCCCGCAGGAATTACCCGTTTGTGGCCATCAACTGCGGCGCCCTGCCGGAAAATCTTCTGGAAAGCGAGCTATTCGGCTATGTAAAGGGAGCTTTCACGGGCGCAAAGGCCGAGGGAAAAGCCGGTATCTTTGAGCTGGCCCACAGAGGAACCCTGTTTTTGGATGAGATCGGAGAACTGCCGCTTCAGATGCAGGTCCGCCTTCTGCGCGTACTTCAGGAAAAAGAAATCGTGCGCATTGGAGACGACCGGGTCACTTCTGTGGATGTGCGGATTATTGCGGCCACAAACCGCAATCTGTACACCCAGGTCCTGGAAGGAAATTTCCGCGAAGATTTATATTACCGGTTAAACGTGCTCACTCTCCGGATTCCCCCTGTCCGGGAAAGAAGGGAGGACCTCCCCGCACTTCTGAACTTTTTTCTCCGGCAGGCAGGAGAAGGCGGAAAGATACTGGAACCGGACGCCATGAAGGAATGCGAATCCTATTCATGGCCCGGCAACGTAAGGGAGATTCGAAACTTTGTGGAACGCCTGTCCCTGCTTTCAGACGGCAGCCGTATTGATCGGAAAACCGTCCGCGAGGCACTGGAAATAGAGCTTGGGAGTATCGTCATGACATTTTCAGTACCGGCCGCATCAGAACCCGCCGTTTCAGACAGAGCCTATATCCCGGATGCAAAAATCCGGCTTACTCTGGAACGCAATCATGGAAACAGGAAGAAAACGGCAGGTGAACTTGGGATCAGCACCACAACTTTATGGCGCAGGCTCCGTGCAATGGATAAAACAGAATGAGATGTTTTTGAAATGTTTGTTGAAATACTTTTGAAATGCCCCTGAAATGTCTCAAGGGCATTTCTTTTTTTGATTTAAGGATAAAAATGCACAAAGCTTTTTGTTTCACCGGCAAAAAGGGCGGAAATCCTGTAATTTTTCAATGTTTCCTTTTCCAAACCGGTAAAGCTATGCAGTTGGCACAAAACTTGCTTTAATCTAAGGCAGGACACATTCCAATGGCGCCTGGAATGTAATCATATAAAACAGGAGGAATCAAACATTGAGTAAGAGTAATATGCGGCGAAGCGGAGGAGCACGTCAGTTAACAACCGACCCGGAAGTGCTTTTTACTCCGTATTTCCAACCCAAATCCGTCTATTTTTCCGACGGGACTTCTTATGTATATCTGGATCGGATGAGATTCGACACCGGTTATCCGTCCTTTGAAAAAAACGGTACCATGATGGCGGCCCTTCCTGCGCTGGCTCTGATTTACAGCCCTCAGATGAAAGTGGAGCAGGCCGGTGAACAGGTAAAGGTCATCTATCGGGGCAAAACTGCGATAATGCATTCGGGAGATTCCAACATTCGTGTCGGACAGGAATCCTATCCCATGGAGCTCCCCGTTCAGAATGTGGGCGGAACCCTCTATGTTGCCGTAGAAAGCTTGATGAGCCGGGTGTTTGGAATGGCGGCTCTCTGGGAGGGAACCTATCTTGCCCCCAGGATCTTTCTCGGAATCGGCGAACAGGAAAGCGATTTGTTTGAGAACATGAACGTGGTGAAGGATATGATCATCCATCTCGATAAAAAGGTGGGCGTTCTCAAAAGAGCCTACTTCTTTGAAAAGGCTGAAAAAGTCTGCCCGTACTCCATGTATGTCCCCATGTCGTACGACTCATCCAGGCCCAGCCGTCTGGCCATGGTGCTGCACGGCGCCATGCAGGGAGCGGCCGACCTAAAATGGCTTCCCACCGGCCAGGGGCGTTTTGAGGAGATGGCAGAAAAATATCATATGATTCTGCTCTTTGTGGACGGCTATGCCGAGGGCTTTTACGGCGGAGGAACAAAACCGACGCTGAACCGCAGGGAATGCGGTCCGGAGATCCGGCGTTATCTGGATCTCTGCGAAGCCGAACCGTTTGCCGCACTGGAGGAAGTGAAAAAGGAATTTAACATCGACACAAACCACATATACCTGTTCGGAAACTCCATGGGCGGCGGCGGGACTTTCTATCTCGGCAATGCCTATCCCCGCCTGTTTCGGGCCATCGCCCCCTGCGGCGCACTGGTTTCGGAGAATCTGGATGCAATTGATACGGGCGGTATCCGTGAAATGCCAATCCTCCTGGTAATCGGAACGGAAAATATTGATTTCGCCAATCTGAACCGCGTAGTGGACTACCTGAAGCAAAAAGGGGCTAAAGCGGAGGGCCTGGGGGTTGGAGGGGGAATTCACGCAGACGCCTGGATTAAGGCGCTGCCCGATATTTTCGCCTTCTTCGACCGTACATAATGGAATGGCACTCATCTGAGTGAAAGAGGGGGTTACGGCAAAATGGAGATTTCTCTTTGCACCATCGGCCTGCTGGCCAGCATCTGGATTTCCTATCAAAGAAAACTGAATATCGGGGTGCTGGCGGCGGCGTTTGCCTACGGAATCGGCTGTTTTTATATGAAGCTTTCCGTCGGTGACTTAACCGGAATGATCTCAGTCAATATCCTGTTTTCCATTATCGGCATCACCTTTTTCTATGGGATTGCAATCGAGAACGGCACAATGGAACAATTGACCTGCAAGCTTCTGTACCGGATGCGTAACCGCGTATCACTGATGCCCTTTGCACTGTTCGGAATGGCTTTCCTGATTTCCGGGGCCGGACTGGGGGCAGGCCCTACGGTCGCCCTGACGGGACCGCTGGCTATGAAAATTTCATCCATGGGTGGAATCAGTCTGCTCATCGCAATACTTGCCATCTCCGTGGGAGCATCCTGCGGGTCCAATCTTCCCTGGAGCCAAGGAGGCGTGGTGATCGAAAACATTCTTAAAACACTGGAAGGAGGCAGTGCGGCAGGCTATATGAATACCGCCCTGCTGCACACACTCGCCGCCAATCTGATCGCCCTCTTTCTGGTCATCCTGATTTTAGGCCGGAAAACATCCGGGACCCTGGAGTTGCAGGAAGGCAGGCCATTTAACACCATACAAATTAAAACCCTTGCGCTGATGGCCGTCGTGATCTTCCTGATGGTCGTTCCCAAAATAGCCGCGGGCTGGTTAAAATACGGATGGCTGGTCCGGGTGGCCGGATACTGCGACGTGGGCTTTGTCAGTCTTTTGGGCGCCGCCGCGGCATCCGCCGCCAATCTGGCAGATCAGAAGGCCGTCATTCAGAAACGGATTCCCTGGAATGTAATTATGATGATTGGAGGAATCTCCATCATGACGGGAGTCCTGAAAGCAGCCGGAGCCGTCGAAGCTCTCGCCTGCTTTATCACCGATACGATCCCGCATTTTCTAATACCCGCGGCCCTGTGCCTGGGCGCTGCGGTGATGAGTCTTTTTTCGGGAGCCACCACGGTGGTCGTCCCAACTCTGTTTACCGTTGTGCCCGGCATTGCGGCCGGTTTCCCCAATGAGACGGGACTGTTCTACTCGGCGGTGCTTCTCGGAGCCTGCATGGGTGGAATCTGCCCTTTTTCCAACGGCGGAAGCATGCTGTTAGGAGCCTGCGAAGATCCCGGTGCCCGGGAGCGGCTGGCCTACCATATGCTGATACTTCTGGGATTTACAATCGCCATATCGGTACTTTACATGCTCATCATACAGTTCTTTTATTAAAGATAAGGAGAGAATAAGATAATGGAAGCACAGAATAAAAAAGGATTTTTATCAGGAACCCTTGCCATACTGACAAATGTAAATTTTTTACTTATCATTGTTGTAAACATGGTATCCAGCATTGCATTTTCCATGATTAACACGCCGGTTACTCTGGTGGGTTCCAACCTGGGTTTAAGCGCCACGCTGATCGGCCTGATTGCCAGTTTATATTCATTCAGCAAGATCCTTGTACGCCCCTTCATGGGAAACAGTTTCAAGCGCTGGAACCCCAAATGGGTCTATATGGCCGTCCTGTTTATGAGGGGGCTGGTGGCCGTGGCCTATGCTTTTACCAACAATATTCCCATGTATATTTTTTCCCGGCTTCTGCAGGGCGTAAACTTCGGCTGCAGTAACCTGGCTACCCAGATCGTGGTAGCCGAGGTGGTGGATCGCGAAGAGATCGGCAGCGCCTTTGGCCTCAGCTCTCTCCTGCCGAAACTGGTGGCCGCATATACGACCATCGTCTCCATGTTTTTCTATCAGAATTACGGCGCTTCCGTGGCATTTTGGGCGTCTGCCGCGGCCAGCGTGCTCTCAATGGTTCTGTTGCTGCTGGTAAAATTCCCGGATCGGACGGAAGAAAAAAAGGCGTTTCAGAAAAATCTGGAAGAAAACCGCGCCAAAAAGAAAGGCATCAACGATTACATCTTTCTTCCGGCCATCCCAATGTCCTGTATCGTCTGCCTCCTCTGCCTTCCCACCTTCGCTATGGAAACGATTCTCTTACTTTACTGTAAGGAAATCGGCGTGGATTTTGGAGCCGAGTATCTCGCCGTTTACGCTGCCATGATGGGGATCGGCGCCTTTGCCGGAGGACTGCTGGGTGACCGCCTGGGTGAAAAGTTTGTGGTATATGCATCGATGATTATGGCAATCGTAGCTTTTCCGTTGATTTGTATCACTACAAACAAAATGGTTTGGATGGCCTCCGCCGTCCTGGTCGGACTGTACAATGCCATGCCGAGCCCGGCTATCCGTGCAAACATGATGCGGCAGGCAGGTATTTTATACTCCAGCATCGCCCTGGCCACGTTCTGTATCTTCCAGGATATTGCTTCCACAATCTCCAGTACGATCGCGGGCTTTTTATCCGACGCCTTCGGATTCCGCATGGCGCTCTGCGGGCTTGCCATTTTCCCCTTCATCGCCATGATTATCTATACCGTACTGCTGTTCCGGGCTAAAAATGCGCCGCAGACCGAGGATGTCTGATATTCAGATTTTTGATATTCGGACGCCTGATTTTAGAAAGGATGAATTTTTATGGTAAATGTAAGCTTAAAACCTTATTTTGTAATAGAATCCCTGGCCTTTTGCGAGGACGCTTCCACGGCGCTCGTAAATGACTTTCAGTTTTGTATGGCCCTGCCCTGCCGGGTTCATCAGGACATACTGATGGTGGATGCGGATTCTTTTACAAAGCTGATGCCCCCGGAATGGACAAAGGAGCATTCCCGTAATATCCCGCGGATCGAACTTTCGGGCCATCTTTATCTTCCCGTGGGACAAGTCCTGACCGGCCTGTTGGGATGGACTGTACGCGAACATGATTACCGGGGAAAGCGGATGATAAAGGCATCTAAATTGCCGGATTTTCCCATGGATCCCATCGGTCTGTATTACTTATTTGAACAGACATGCGGAATTGTAAAAAAAGCATTTTATCTGGAGGAAGCGCGCACGTTAATCGCCTACCGGCTTTATGTACCAACCTCCTATCCGGACTCCGCCCCGCATAAACTGGCGGTGATCCTTCACGGCCTGGGGGGAGGCAATGTATTTGACCGGGCAGATAATAAACTGGCCCATATGGGCGAACGGTACAACTATCTGATTCTGGCTCCGCTTGCTTATACGAACGGAATGCATGGGAGTATCTATCCGATGGCACGCGATTTCACGAATATTGAAACCGCCGATCCCTCTAACCCAGCAAACCTGACGGAAGAAGAACAGCGTATTTACCACCTGTGTGAACTGGCAAATATGCAGGCGCTTGAAGAAGTGAGAAAACAGTACAGAGTTGACGCAAGGAATATCTTCCTGGGCGGCAACTCCATGGGCGGGGACGGCACTTTCTATCTGGCCTCACGCTTTCCGGATCTCTTCCGCGCCATCGCTCCCTGCGCCGGCGGTCCGGACCTGCGGTTTTATCCGGCCGCACGGCTTCTGGAGCTTCCCGTACGGATTCTCTGCGGCACGGAGGACTCCGGATTTCATCTTCTCCTCTCCATGTACCGGGAACTGAAAAGCCTGGGCGTACCGGCGGAATTCGCAGCCGTTGGCGGAGAAACGCATGGGACGGCCTGGCTGCATGATCTGGAAGGGATGTTTGATTTCTTTAACAGGGTGTCGGCAGAATCTTTTGAACGGTAAGACCGGACGAAATCAGAAAAAAGAGCCGTTGTTCCGGTAGAAATAATTCTACTGTTACAACGGCTCCTTACTTTTAGAGCGGGTGATGGGAATCGAACCCACGTATCTAGCTTGGAAGGCTAGTGTTCTACCATTGAACTACACCCGCGTAATAAACATAAAAGTAACAACCTGGTACATGAAATATTACGTTGAGAGCTTGCTCACATAAGAAACATCTCATATACCAGGTTGAATCGCCGTGTAAAACAGCGATTACGGAACGAAGTTCCATAATACCTCGGGCTCCCGCCATATCTCACATTCCAATCGGGGTGACAGGATTCGAACCTGCGACCTCCTGGTCCCAAACCAGGCGCTCTAGCCAAGCTGAGCCACACCCCGGATATGCATGGCAGAACATCTGCAATGCATGAATTATTATATACTATGCCATGCCGGTTGTCAACCGTTTTATGGAATAAATTGTGTCTTTCAAAAAGATATTTTTCATGTAATTAATACAATTTTCTGCTGTCCTCCCGGGGACCGCCTTCGGTATCAGTTCTCCAGGTAATTGATTGTATAATGCGCTTTTCCTTCCCGATCCAGCTCCATCAGCATATAGCTCGGCTTCCTTCCGTCCTGTCGCGGGAAAGAGAGGCTGCCGGGATTCAGGATCGTCAGATCCTCCCGGATATCCAGATACGGTTTGTGGGTATGGCCGAACATGGCAATCTGAACCTTGCGGTCCCTCGCCTCATCCGCCAGACGCTCCGTTCCCACCGAAACACTGTAGAAGTGCCCGTGGGTCAGAAATACGCGGAAGTCTCCTATTGTAATCTCTTTCTCTCTGTCCAGGTTAGAAAAGAAATCATTATTTCCCAGTATCATATAGATCTGGCAGTTTTCATTCTGTTCGCGGCACCACGTTTCGATCCGATCCTCACTGCCCTCCGCGTCTCCCAGATGAATCAGCATGTCAAAGGGCGCTGTTCTTTCAATTACAGTCTGCAGATTACCATCCCTGCGATGTGTATCACTTACGATTAATATCTTCATCGTTCCCCTCCAAGGCTGCCTTAAGCGCCTCTTTCATCATTTCCAAAGCCTTGCCGCGATGGCTGATTTTATTCTTTTCATCAATCGCAAGCTCGGCGGATGTTTTTCCATACTCCGGCAGATAGAGAATCGGATCGTAGCCGAATCCCCCTTCTCCGGCCGGTTCCCTGGCTATGAGCCCTTCCATTGCCGCCTGTGTGTGAAGGACACGGCCGTCGGGAAGCACAGCGGCAATATTGCACACGAACCGGGCCGTTCTCTTCTCTCCCTCCGCGCTTTCCAGCCTCTGGATCAGAACCCGGTTCTTAACCGAATACGGCTCCGTCTCCAAATATCTGGCCGAATATACGCCGGGCTCCCCGCCCAGGTAATCGATAACCAGGCCGGAGTCGTCGGCAAGGACCGTGCCTCCCGTCTGCTCCCAGACTGCGCGGGCTTTGATCTCGGCATTTTCGGCAAAGGTGGTCCCGCTCTCCACAATGTTTCCCTTGAATCCGGCTTCCTCCATCGAGAGAATCTCTCTGCCCAGATCCTTAAGAATCAGACGGATTTCATTCATTTTTCCCTCGTTGCCTGTCGCAAATATAATTTTATTCTTCATTCTCCATAACCTCTTTTTTTCTCGTGTATGCCTTCAGGCACACATTGCATTTCTGTTCTTCTTCCACCCGCTCCCAGGATGTTCCCTTGAAGCTGATGTACCCCTCGCCGTCACTTAAATCGACGCGGAGGTTTTTATCGGGCGAATTGTATTCGATCGCTACCGGATGAACAGAACCCGGTGTGCTGATACTGACAATGACGGCAAATTTCTTTCCGGCTGCAAGCTCCACCGGCCTGTCTAAATCAACGGTATAAAATCCGGCATTTTTAAGTGTCCCCGATGCTGCCAGCATCCTTCTGCCAAACTGCGCGCTGCCTTCCACATCGGTAACCGTATATACTTCATAGGACGTATCCTGCCCCGTGGCATAAAAACCGACCGCCGACAGCTCCTCTTCCTCTTCAGCCGTATAGATATTGGCAAAATAGGCGTTCTCCTTGCCGTAGCCGAGCTGGCCTACCCAGCCGCAGAGATCCGTCTGATAAATATTGTCGTAATTATCGGTGCCGTCCACTCTGGAATACAGGATATTGTGAATTCCAATATTGGTGTCGTAGTAGGATACGTAAAAATATCCCTCATCCCCGAATTCACCGCCCCAGCTATTGGCGCAGATAAAGGCTCCGTCGCCCTCCAGGTCCAGGTTAAAGTTTTCTTTGGAATAATTGTCGTCCCATCCGATGATTACGATATCGTGGTTCGGTTTGGCTGTTCCTATATAGCAGTATGCCCCCTGCTCCTTGTTATAATAGCGCGAGTCGCTCTGCCCCGTCACCATCGAAGTGTACAGGGAACTCTGGACTCCGCCGTAGAGATAAACCGCCCGCTTGATGGCCTCGTAATCTTTACTCGGTATTATCTGTATATCCTGTACATGGCATACGGGCTTCAGTCCCGGAGGCGAATATTCATCACCATATTCATCGTCCTCCTCATATACCGGTCCCTGCCATGCAAGCAGATAGGCCATGGACATCGTATACTCGCCGCCGTCGTTCTGCTGCATATGGAAACTGTTCCTGATGGACATGTGATCCTCTGAAAAGCTTAAGTCCGCTTCCGGGAGGAGCCTGCTCTCCAGCGCCATCACGGAAGCAAATGCCCAGCATGTGCCGAAGCTGCCCTGGTTCTTAACCCTGGGCGCCCGCCCGGATTCACGGTAATCGTAGGCATAGGGAAGACTTCTCTCATCCTTTCCCTCAAAAGAGAGCTCCAGGATGTTCTCATTCACATCCCACTCTTTTTTGTAGGAAAGCGCTTTTTCGACTGCCTCCAGCGGAACATACAGAACACCGTCCCTCTTTTCAATTCCGGCTTCCAGGGCCACGGTGACACCGTTTAAAATCATCTCGGGCGTCCCCTCCACCATCTCCGCACGGATTGTGTTCTTTTCCATCACCAGCCTGGAGTTGTCGTACAGCCTGGCCGAACAGGAAAGACAATCCTGCAGAATGTTCACCGGAACCATAAAGATTCCCTCTTCCGTCATAATTGCGGAAGGGCCTTTTCGCTTCACCGTGCGTCCGTCAATCTTCAGTTTAATGGTTTTATCATTCACTTCCCTGGATATAATGGAATACCATCCGCTGCTCCAGCTCCCCGGCTCATCCCCTCTTTTTACCTGTTCGCGGGTGAAAAAAGCCTGGTTCTTCGCCGCAATGCAAAAGATAAGCAGAGCCAGCAGAACGATATATAAACGTTTACGCCTCAACTGCATCTCCTATTTTTCTTTTCGGTGGCCTCGGTCCCATAAACTGATAGTAGTACGTCTTCATCATGCCGTTGTAAATCTTCCTGTTTTTATCCGCCTTTCTGCCGATGTCCCTCTCCGCATCTTCATACGCGGTAATCAGATACAGGGACCAGGAATCGAGGGCCTTGTACCGCTCCCCAATCTGGCGGTACAGTGCGGGGAGATCTTTCTTCTCCTCAAGTCTCTCACCGTAAGGAGGATTGGAGATAATAAAGCCGTACTTTTTCGGATGGCTCAGTTCGGAGAGCGGCCTCTGCTGAAAATGGATCATATGATCCACGCCGGCCCGTTTCGCATTCTCCCTGGCCGCCTTAATCACTTCACCGTCTATATCATAACCCTGAATGTCCACGCTGACCGTATCGTCCACCATTTCGGATGCCTCGTCAATGGCGTCATACCAGCATTTTCTCGGAATCAGGTTCTTCCAGTCCTCGGAGAGGAAAGAACGGTTCAGTCCCGGTGCAATCCCCGCCGCAATCATCGCGGCTTCGATCGGAAAGGTTCCGCTGCCGCAGAACGGATCCACCAGGATCCTGTCTTTCTTCCATGGAGTCAGCATGATGAGGGCCGCAGCCAGGGTTTCCGTAATCGGAGCCTTGCTCGCAAGCTGCCGGTATCCCCTCTTATGAAGGGAATCTCCGCTCGTGTCAATGGCTACCGTGACCTGGTCTTTATAGAAGAAAACCCTCAATGGATATTCACTTCCCGTCTCGGGCATCTGCTCCAGATCGTACTCGGCCTGCATCCGGCGGACAACGGCTTTCTTCATGATTCTCTGAATATCCGAAGGGCTGAAAAGTTTACTGTTAATGGAGGATGCTTTCTTCACCCAGCATTTCGCATCCTTTGGAAGATAATTCTCCCAGGGAATCTCCCTGGTTCTCTCAAACAGTTCATCAAAGGTAAGAGCCTGAAAGCCGCCTACTTTTAATAATACCCTCTCGGCTGTTCTTAAGAAAATATTAGCCCGGCAGATTGCCTCCGCATCGCCTTCAAAACTGACGCGGCCGTTCTCAACCTCCGTGATCTCATATCCCAAATCAATTATTTCCTTTTTCAAAACAGCCTCCAGGCCAAAGTGGCAGGGGGCTATCAGTTCATATCGCACCAAAATGTGTCCTCTTCTCTTTCTATATCCGTATTTTGTTGGTTATTAATCACCATTAACAGTAACTATTCAGTAC
>CATWBR010000003.1 GCA_958349075.1 uncultured Clostridium sp. | reverse complement strand
ATATGGAGGTTCCATTATGAGCGATACGAATTGCAATAATTGCGAATATGATAATAGAGAGTGTTGTGATTGTGACTGCAAATGCTACTGTGAGTGCGAAAAGAACAGACCGCTTGCCCCTAACAGAACGACTTTAAAATGCGGCTGTCCCGGCGCTGTTACGCTGCCCTTAGCTACAATTGCAGGAACTAATTTTACCGTATCTACCGTTACCGTAGATACCAAAGGCTTCCGCAAACCATGTATTAAATTTGAATTTGCAAGTAACATTGTAACTACTGCTGCAGTTTTAACACTTAACCTGCAGATATTCAAACAGTGCAAAAACCAGTTGGTTCCTATTCCAGTAGGTCCTGTTTGGACATTCTCCCGGCTTGTTGCCATCACATCCAGCGATTCCTTCTCATTCTTTGTATGTGACTGCGACATCTGTGATCAGGAATGCTGCACTTACAGTGTAGTTGCTACGGTTGCCGGTGTTGCTACAGTTGGCGTTACTTCTATTAATAACGCAACACTGTCCGCAATCGTTGTTGACAACGGCTGTAACTAATAAAACAATCTAAATGGCAGTAAGGAGAAGCTATGTATTACGGTTTATTCGGACGCGGCTGTTACCCGCGTTCAAGAACATGTAACTGCTCTCCCCGGCCATCCGGCCAACAGGGGGCAATGATTCGTCCACCCGCTTCACCCAATACAAATCATTGCCCCGATTCCGGCATGAAACAACAGGGTGAAAACAATTTAAAAATTAAAAGTGCTGTTTTCGGAGGGCTTATTATACCGGAAGGCACAGAAAAGAGAGCCACATTTCATGTGGCTTCTCTTACTCTGAATGCTTCCTGCCGTAAAGATTTTCTGGTACAGCTCAGCTTTTCCTGCAATATTATTGCCAGTAAATCAAAGGTATGCCTTAGATTCCAGATATTAAAGCAGGAAAAATGCCAGCCATTTCCCACACCGGTCAGCACCGGGATTCTCTACTGCCGTGATAAGGCGGAAATGGAAGCAAATACATTTACACTGTCGGTCTGTGATTGTGATTTAACAGCCGGCAGAGGCTGCACATACAGCGTTTACGTCGAAAATGAAGGTACTGAAACGGTTGGAACAGGTATCATTGCAAGCCCTGTTTTAATTGCAACCATAATAGACAGAAATTAATGCCGAATATGGAGGTTCTGCCCTATGTCAATTCAAAATAAATATAACAAATATAAAGTAACTCAAATCGATATAAAAAATAACCTTATAACCTGGGAAAACCATGCTCTTCCCCTGTCCGGAATTTCACGTATATGGACCGGCGGCCTTCCTCAAATGCCGTTTCCATCCGGCGCGGCCCTAATTCTGCTTTTCATTGCTTTATCAGGCCCAGGGATTGAAAACATTCTGATTATGCTCTCAATTCTGGCTGTCGCTGCAGCGGCCTGGCTCCTTTGCCACCGCTCCGGAAATACGGAAAGATGGGTTAATATGGAACTTTACTCAGGTGAAATTTATTCCCTGTCTACCGGCAGCGATAACTTTATAGATCAGTTCTATGATGCTTTAAAAGAGAGCTCCTGGGGAACCAATCCGCCCGGCCCTGAAATAAATTTTAATACGGACGGAAAAATAGTAAGCGAAGTGAAAGAAGAACCGGAAAAAGAGGAACCACTTAAAGAGGAAGCGGTGCAAAACTCCCCCGGCATCATGGAAATCAGCGGCCTGGGTACGAAAAACAGCCAGTTAGTTTCCGAACTGCAGACACTGTATCAGATCTATATTAAGAAAACAGACGGAAACAGTGAAATTTTGAACCTTATCAACGATATGGCCCGGCTGATCGAATCAAACGACCAGGAAGGGCTTAAGGCATCCTTTAAAAATTTTGTCCTGGCGGGCTTAATTAATGACTGTAACGATTTAGGCCTCAATTCACTTATAACAGAAATCAGGAATTCTGTTTATTGAGTCTCATTTCTTATACCATTCATTGCTTTCTCAAAGCATCTCGATCACACGAAAAAAGCAGCTTTTTTCTTAGGGCTGCTTTTTCCAGTTGAAGGAAGAGGAGGAGTTTAATCCCGTTTCTGATTTACCCAGTCAGCCATATCCCGAATCACAGCGGCATCCACATGCGCCGGCAGATCATACACTGTCCGTTCAAATTCCATACTTCCCGGCATAAAAACATGGCTTAATCCCTCGTAGGCAATACAAACCGCATTGGGATTTTCGGCCGTCACCTCCTGCCACAGCACATAGTCGGTATCATAAGTCACCTGAAAATCATTGATCCCCTGCAGAATCAGCATGGGATATTTCTCTGCCGTCAGTTTTTTTGTGAGTGCAAGGCTGTCGATCTCATTCAGGCTCTTCCAATACGTTTCCGGATATCCATAGAGCAGAACCTCCGGCGAAGCTTCCGCTTCTGCATCCAGTCCTTTAATCTTTGCCACCAGATTCGCTATCCCGGCGTTTGCCGCTTCCTTCTCATCCGGACTCAACTCTTCATTTTGGGCATTTATTATCTTATTTTGCTCCAAAATCAATTCCTCCATCCGGCGCAGTGTTCCTCCCATTGAGATAAAGCCTTTAAATTCCGGATTGTCGGACACTATTTTTGAGGAAAGCATACCCCCCTGGCTATGACCGGCCAAATAGAGCCGGTTCCCATCCACACGTTCATCTTCCATTGCAAAACGCACCGCATCCTGAACATCGTAAAGATATTCCGTCTGGATATCGGTCACGTCTTCCGGGTATGCATAGGATCTCTTATCATAGCGGATGGAGGCAATACCCAGTTCGGCTAAACCATGAGCCAAATCGGCGAAAAACCGGTTGTCGGATGCGCCGATCAGGGAATCCATATTGTTTTTCCCGGAACCCTGTAAAAGAATCAGAACCGGCGGCTTCTCCACATCGTCTGGCAGAGTAAGCATTCCGTTCAGCAGCTTCTCTTTATCATAACCTAAAGAAATTGCAGTCTCATGCCAGGTATTCCCCGACTCCGGTTTCACAGTCAAGGGCTCCAGAGAAAACGAAGCATCCGAGACTGTCTCCTCCTCGTCAAAAATAAAGGCCGAATGGATTTGATACCTGGCGTGAACAGAGTATATGTCTACCCGGCAGTGATCCGTATCAACCGAAACTTCCGGCGGCTCCTGTCTTCGAAACACTCTGGCGCTGTCTAAATAGGACGACCAGAGTCCGCTCAGAACCTCCTCTGAATAACGGTGCGTCAGCTTCCCACCGGCATCGGTGAGAAATAACCCGAACTTACCGTTTTGAAATTCTGTGACATAATCCTGTGCCCGTTTAACTAATGTCTGCTCGTCAAACCGGCTGTTCCCGCGGACTGCGCCACCTGTATCTCCGGGCTCAGCAGGCGCACAGGCCGAAATGGAAAAAATGAGCAGCAAAATAACCGGCCATTTACGAAAAGCTTGATTGTTCATATTAATGCTCCTTTATTCAGCTAATTATCTTTTCTCCTCAAATGTGATAAAATAGAACCAATATCATTTCCATCGAAAGGAGGGATTATTATGGTTGATTGTTATCCAATTGGGGAAGCGGCACGCCGGGCCGGAGTAACCGTAGAGACACTTCGGCACTATGACCGGATTGGACTGATCGTCCCGTTCAGGACGGATCCGCAGACCGGCTACCGCTATTATTCCGACACCGAGATCGCAAAGGTGCAGATTGTACATTATCTGCGCTCCATTAAGTTTTCCCTGCCCTCCATCAAAAAGCTGTTCTCAGCGGACGACCTTCCTGCCCTGGCAGACACACTCCGTCTGGCTCAGAAAAAAGTGGACGAAGAGATTGAACATCTGATCTTTGTCAGGGGCCACCTGAAGGACACCCTCGATAATTACAGTACCAAGCGGAACACACGGGACTTTGTCAGGCCGTCACTCACACCCTCGGTGCAAAACCTGCCGGCCCGTACCATTTTTCTGGCCCAGGGCCTCAATGCGCCCACACTTGACAACCTGATGATGCTGCATGACACGGTGGAGGGGCTAATCGCCCCTGAAGTCCGGGACCGGTTCCGATTTGAGAATGCCGCGGGCGCCCTGCTTATGGGGGAATCCTGCACCCTTTTTGCCCAGTGCATCCGAACGGGACCACATTCCCATGTGACCACGCTGCCCGCAGGACAATACCTTTGTGCGTCCTGCTCCACCCCGGATTATCAGAAGACCGTGGAGGAACTGCACCGGCTGGCCGCTGGCTGCCCTCGGCTCGGGCAGAGTCTGGTGGTTCTGGATATCATTTTCACCGGACTTATCCAGTGGGAATATGAAGTTAAGCTGTTTCTGGGCGATGAAATTCCTCCGCAGCCGGATTTTTAGAGTGTACTCCCGGAATCTCCTGGTACTCAGATTTGCGAGAGTACACTAGAATATCATGGGGGTAATGATACCGGCAAAGACCACCGAGGCGATTGTAACGGTGGTAAAGCCGCCCACGATCATTTTCGGCATGAGATAGTCCTGAATCCGGGCGGCAGACGCCTCGTCGCAATCCAGCATCTTGCATACTCCCTCCGTGTTGATCTGGGTGGACGGATAGCCGACCATACAGGTCAGGGAAACTGCAATGGAGATAAAGGGATCCCATCCCAGAAGTTTTCCTGCAATTCCCCCTGCCGCCGCTACACCGGCAGCACCGACCAGAAGACAACCGATAATTGGAATAATCATGTTAAGAAGACCTTCCACATCTACAGAGGAAAAGGAAGATACACATGCCGCCACCAGTGCCAGTGTCAAAAAGCCGCTGGCATTTGCTTTTGCCAGAGACTGGCGATCCAGAAAACCAATCTCACAAAAAACAATACCGCACAGCAGATACATAATATTGACATTAATAAACGGTACTATTATGCACAGCAGATTCGCAATGATAGCCACGACGGCCACCTTGGCAATAATGACAAAGGTCGTCTGAAGCTTTACGGGCAGTTCCTGAATGATGCGGAAATTGAACCGTCCCCCATTGTTATCGGCAAGCTCGGGAAGTTTTCCTGAATTGATAAATTTCGAGGCCTGTTTTTTCAAACAGATGGTGGAGAGCGGTGACCCCACAAAACCCTGAAAGCCATTGACCAGCATGGCGAACGCCCCGAACAAAGGGAACCCCGCCGACTCAGCCGCCTGCTGCGTCATAACTGAAGCAATGGCGCCGCCTGCGATGGGGGAGGCGGCACACAGAGCATATTTCTCACCGAACAGAAGGGAACTGACGGTGAAGGAGACTACCGCAAGGCCCACCAGTCCGCAAAGTGCGACTACTACCGTTTTCCACTCAGAAATAAACTGGCTGATCGTAATCGTTGTACCCAGATTTACAAGCAGCAGTGCGATAACAAACGCACTGACACTGGTCATCAGCGTGCTGTTAATCACCGCATTTCCCATTGCTTCCCCATTTGGGCCGATGATGCTTGAGGGAATGATTCCGCTGAGAAACCCGAATAAGTATATGGCGGAGGCGATAATCAGCCCCGGAAAAAATCCCCGGGTCAGATAGGACGCAATATCGCCGACGCCCCAGATGATGGCAAAGGCTGCAAAACAGAACAACGGGGACGCCCAAATATTCGACAAATCCATTTTTATCCTCACTTTCGATTCTATGTTTAATTAACAGAGCCGCCCACAGCACTTATATCCTTGTCATGAGTTACAACCGCTTCAATCGCGGCCTCCAGGGCGATAACATCATTGGCCAGGCTCATACTGGGCATACCGCGCATACTCACGGTCTGGCTCGGCAGACAGGGGATATGAATAAAGCCGCTGCGGATGCCGGGAAAATCCCTGTGGATATGATACTGCACTCCGTACAGCACGTGATTACAGACAAAGGTTCCCGCTGTTGAGGATGCACTGGCCGGGATCCCTTTAGCCCGGATGCTCTCCACCATGGCCTTAATGGGCAGGTTTGAAAAATACCCGTCGGCTCCGTCGGCAAAGATAGGTTCGTCCGTGGGCTGATAACCCTCATTGTCGGCAAAAGCGGCGTCGCTTAAATTAATCCCAATCCGCTCCGGTGTGATGTCACCGCGTCCGTAGGCCTGCCCCACGCTTAATACAACCTCGGGCTGTTCCCGCTCCATCGCCTCCCGGATAACCCGGATAGACTTGTGGAAGACGGTGGGAACCTGGAGCTTTATAATCTCTGCGCCTGCGATTTCTTTTTTCAGCAGATTAACCGCTTCCCAGGAAGGGTTAACAGAGTCCTTGTTGAAGGGATCAAATCCGGTAACCAATACTTTCATGATGTGCTCTCCTTTGTATGATAATTTTTCAATAAATAGATACCCATATCTGACGGTTAATTTACTTATAAACCCTTGTGCAGCACAAGAGTCAAGCATGATCTTCACATTTTTCAAATAAAGAATCACGCATGCGGCAGGTCGCTCTAGCGACATCATTCCTTACCGCCGCATCGGGAGCCTCGCGGAGTGAGAACCTTGCGGAGCGTTTTTATTATATAGGTTTGCGACGCAGCACTCCGAACCCTTTATTTTCCTGTTGCTCACCTCTGTTCCTAATACAAGCCTGCCAGAATCTCCACACACTTCTCAATACCAAGCGCCCCGCTGTCCAGTGCGATATGGTAATTTTTTACCGCCCCCCATTCCAGATCCGTATAAAACTGATAGTAGGCACTCCGCCGCTTATCCTTATCTCTCAGACGCTTTTCCGGAGATTCCCGGCTTTCTCCGTACTGTTCCACAATCCGCTCAGCCCTGGACTTCATATCAGCATGGATAAATACCTTCAGGCAATCCGCCGTATCCTTTAAAATATAGTCGGCGCACCGTCCCACAATCACGCAGGATTCCTTTTCAGCCAGTTCCAGAATTATGTCCCTCTGGATCCCCCACAGATAGTCCTGGCTGGAAATTCCGTTCATTCCCCTGTCCGTAAAGGCATTGGCAAACCACCCTCCATGCTGGGAATGTTCGCCCTTTTCCTCAACAAACTCTTTTGTAAAATCGCTCTTCTTGGCAATCTTCTCTATCAGTTCCTGATCATAGCACGCAATTCCCAGCTTCTTCGCCGTCATTTTCCCTATCGTTCTTCCTCCGCTGCCGAACTCCCGGCTTATTGTGATAATTCTGTTCTGCATGAAATCACCTCCGCTTTTTCCGTTGTTTTCAGTGTCTTATACGTGTACCGTATCACGGCTGCCGAAATAAAAAATGTGAGCAAATCCGCTGCCGGCATCGAATACAGAATCCCGTCGAGTCCCCAGAAAACGGGAAGCAAAAGCGCCAGTCCCACTCCGAACACCACTTCCCTCACCATGGAAAGCATTGTGGACACAAAAGCTTTTCCCAGGGACTGAAGGTAAATAAATGTGGCCTTGTTGACGCAGGCCAGGATCATCATGCAGAGATAAATCCGGAATGATTTAACTGCAAACTCCGTATAATATACGCTCTCGTTGGCGGCTCCGAAAATGGCAATCAACTGTTTCGGCAGAAGCTCTACAATCAGAAATGCCACTGCCCCCACGGCTGCCTCCGCTGCCAGCAGATGGGTAAACAAACTTCTTGCGCGGTCCTTGCGTCCTGCCCCGATATTATATCCTACAATCGGGATACAGCCCGCCGCCATGCCGACTGAAACCGAGATGACAATCTGGAAAAATTTCATGACAATTCCCACCACTGCCATCGGAATCTGGGCAAGCTGCTCCTGCCCGAACACGGCGTCCATCGCACCGTATTTCTGAATCATATTGTTAATCGCTGCCATAGCCGCCACCAGGGAAATCTGAGATAGAAAGCTGCATATCCCCAGAGGCAGAAATCTTGCAATCAGCCGGCCGTTTATCCTGAAACTCTCTCTTTTCAGCCTCACCGCCTTCATTCTGCACAGATATCCGACGGCCAGCACGGCGGTCAGCACCTGTCCGATTACCGTAGCCGCGGCCGCCCCCATCATGCCCCATCTGAAAATAAAGATAAACACAGGGTCGAGAATGATATTCACAACCGCTCCGGCCAGCGTTGAAACCATGGCAAACACGGGACTCCCGTCCGAACGGATAATCGGATTCAGCGCCTGCCCGAACATATAAAAAGGAATTCCTATGGAAATATAGGTGAAATACTCCTTTGAATGGCGGAACGTCTCCTCATTGACACGCCCGCCGAACATCTCCAGAATCTGATCCTGGAAAATAAAATAGACCGCGGTCAGGATAACGCTGCCGATCACGCAGAGCACGATGGAATTTCCAATGCTGCGGTGGGCATTTTCCCTTTCATTCGACCCAAGGCAGATGCTGACAAACGCGCAGCAGCCGTCCCCTATCATGACCTCGATGGCCAGCGCCACGACGGTGAGCGGGAAGACCACCGTATTGGCTGCATTTCCGTATGAGCCGAGATAGTCCGCATTGGCAATGAATATCTGATCGACAATGTTGTACAATGCGGCTACAAGTAGTGAGATAATGCAGGGCACTGCATATCTCTGCATCAAAATACTGATTTTTTCTGTTTCCAGAAAAGAGTTGGACTTCTGTTCCATGATTAAAAAACCTCCTGTTACTGAACTATAATTTGTTTTGTCTGTAGGGCTGTTCAACGTTCACCGGCGTGTTTGCGCAGTGCGCATCCTGCCCGGAGGGCTTTTTCATATCATAGGGGCACTTTCCCTATGATATGAAAAAAAGCCCGGCAGGCCGGACTCTTAAACGGAGTGCGGCCGCACAAGCTGGATTTATGCCAGAGGGCCACACGCTTTTTTAGTTCACGGTGTAAAATCCGGTGTATGTCCTCATACACTGCCGATTTTCACCGCGCTCTTGGTTATTTTCACGCCCCGCATTTCTGTGGGGCGTTGATTTCACAGTTCAGACATTCCTGTGAAATCAAAAAAACAGCAAGTACGCTACAACTGGTTTTACGCAGTAAAGCTACTCGCTGTTTGGTTTATTATAGCATAATTTTTCAAAGAAATCAAAGTTTTTTTCAGTACCCGCTCCGTTTTTTATAAACCGCCAGTATCATTTCCGCCGCGCCGTCAACGCCAAAATACCCGCTGTCAATACAAAGATGGTAATTATCAGCCTTCCCGAAAACCTGATCCGTATACGCTTTCAGATAGAATGCGCGGTTTCTGTCAACAGCACGGACTGCCTTTTCAGCCCGCTCCTGATCCACATGATATTCATTAATAATTCTTTTTTTCCTGAGTTCCAGATCGGCATAAATAAACACATCCATGACGTCTTTCCTGTCCCGCAGGATCTGGTTGCCGCCCCGTCCCACGATAATGCACGGCCCCTGCTCCGCCAGCTCTTTTATCGTGTTCGTCTGTTCTATAAAAACACGGTCGGACAGGGGTAAATCCCCTCTTCCCACGGCAGAATCAAATGCGTGTACAAAAAAACGGCTCCCGTCCGACTCCGCATTGGCAAAAAAACTCTCCTGGATATTGCTGCGTCTGGAAGACTCGGCGAAAAGCTGCTTATCATACAGTGGAATTCCCAGATGGTTTGCCAGCAGCACACCAATGTGGCGTCCTCCGCTGCCGTACTGCCTGCTTATTGTAATAATAGACGTCCTCATTCACTCTCTCCTTCTTCTGCCGCGCTCCCGCCCATACTCCGGGAAGCCGTCCGTTTCATTGGTTTAACCGCCAGAATACAGATTACAATTGTCAGAAAGTCCGCAGCCGGCTGGGAAAAGTAAATTCCGGTCACTCCCATAATCCGCGGCAGTATCATAATAAACGGAATATAAAATAATCCCTGCCTGATTGCTGAAAGGAACAGGCCGAACCGGGAGGCTCCTATCGTCTGGTATGTAATCGTCATCATGTAGCAAAGACCGAACGCCGGATACAGGGCGACCTGGGATATCAGAAGCTTTGCCCCATAGTCAATCACCGCTTGATTTCCATTAAAAAGCATAATAAGCTGCCTGGAAAGCAATATATAGACCGCTTCCACCGCCACCGTAAGCACCAGGGCGCCTTTCAGTGAGAAGCGGACACACTTATGGAACCGTTTCTCATTGCCCGCGCCGAACGCAAAGGAGGCAACCGGCTGATATCCCTGCATAAATCCCATGACCATATAGCAGCCAATCAGCACAAGGCGTTGGACAACGCCGTAGGCTGCGATAATCAGATCCGAATCCGGCAGCGGTTTGGCCGCGATGTTCGTCAGGGATGTAGCCACGGCAAGACAGATCTGGATCACGGCAGTCGGAACCCCGATCAGCGTGACGGTGCGCACAAGCTGCCAGTTCATTTTGAAATACTCCGGCCGTATTTTGATGATTGATTTTCCGCTCATATAAAACCATGCCAGGATGATGAAGGTAACAAACTGTGAAACCGTGGTTGCCAGAGAGGCGCCTCCCACTCCCAGCCCCAACCCCCAGTCAAACATGAAGACCGGATCCAGGACTACGTTCAGCGCGGCGCCTGTAATAACGGCGATGGAAGATATTTTAACCGACGATTCCGCCCTGGCAGCGCAGTTCATGCTCTGTGCCGGCAGATTGGCCAAAGCGGCTATAAACATCCATAGCGCATACTCTTCTGCCTGTGGCAGAACCGCCTCCGATGCTCCGAAGGATCGCAGCAGCGGCCCCATAAAAATAATTCCAATGACACAGAGAAACAGGCCGATGACCATAGACAGCCCTACAATGGTAGTCACCGTTGTGTTAGCTCCCTTCTTATCATCCGCCCCGAGCTGCCTACCGGCAAGAACCGCAGCTCCGGCCGCAAAAATATTTTCCACCGATACCATAATCAGCAGCAGAGGAAGCGTAACCCCCACAGCCGCCAGGGCAATATCCGAGTGAAGCATTCCTATATAGGCGGTATCCACAATGTTATAAACTGCTTTCGCCAGCAATGCCAGCGTTGCCGGAACCGCCAGTTTGACAATCGCCTTTGACGGCTCTAATTCAGATAAGACTGATTCTTTTACCTGTCCCATATTCTTACTCCTCACCACGCTCAATCACGCCGTAAAGCAGGATTGACAGCGCGCGGCTGCAGCTCTTTTCGCGCCCGGCCGCATCGATTCCGGCCGATCCCGCCATCTGGTATTTCGCATTAACAAAATCCTGGTACTGGCTGAATGTGTCTATCACTTCCTGCCTCGTCACGTCTTTTCTGAGCTTCACCTGCGACAAAATCTCATTCAGGACTTCCATATTGAACTCGTCAAACCCGGACTTGATTTCGCGGATTACCTTCTCTAAATGGGCGGGCGGCATAATCACCGCGTCGCAAAAGATACGCTGGCAGGCCGGATTCTCCGCGAAAAAGGCAAACCTCTCCTCAAAATACCGGTTCAGCCTCTCCTGAATCCCGCCCATACCGCCCTGCATATGTTCCTCCATGTGCCGGGTGAGGCCGTCAAAGCATTCCTTCACGCACATCAGGTATATTTCATCCTTATCTTTAAAGTAGTGATAAAGGATTCCCTTTGAAATATCCCCGTCACTGCAAATAGTATTGACCGAACTTAGGCCGTAGCCCTTATCGGCAAATTCTTTCATTGCACTGTCCATAATTTTCCGGCGTGTCATTAAATTTTTTTCTTCCCGTTTCATATCCGCCTCCAAATATTGACCAACTGGTCTATTTTTACAGAATACCACAAATAGACCAGTTGGTCAATATTTATCGTAAGATTTTTCGTTACTGTTCACAGGCACCGTTTCTGTGCATCGCGAAGCGTGTTGCTGGGCACGGAGTGAACAGTAACGATTTTTCTGCGGCTTTCTACCGCTGCATTTTCTCTGCAGATTGCAATATACGGCCGGAAGATTGTGTGATAAGATGTCGTTATACAAAATAGCGATATACAGACTATACATCGGCCAAATCCCCTTATGGCATGAAAGGAGACACTTTATGTGCGAAAAAATAAGATGTTCCTGGGCAGGCAGCACCCCCATCTATGTGGACTATCACGACAACGAATGGGGACGTCCCGAACATGACGACAGGAAGCTGTTTGAAATGCTGACCCTGGAATCTATGCAGGCGGGTCTTTCATGGATTACGATTTTGAATAAGAGAGAAGCATTCCGGAAGGCTTTTGACGGATTTGACCCTGAGAAAATCAGCCTCTACAATGAAGATAAAATCCTGGAACTGATGGAAAACAAGGGTATCATCAGAAACCGCCTGAAAATCAATGCCGCCGTAAACAATGCAGGGGCCTTTTTGGAAACCGTCGAAAAATACGGGAGTTTCGATCAATTTATCTGGGACTATGTGGATCACAAGCCCATTACCAACCACTGGAAAACCATGGAGGAAATGCCGGCCAACACCCCGCTCTCCGACAAAATAAGCAAAGACTTGAAAAAGATGGGCTTTAAATTTGTGGGTTCCACCACAATATATTCATTTATGCAGGCCATCGGGATGGTCAATGACCATATAACGGATTGTTTCGTTTATGAAGAGCTTTTGAAAAAGCAGCCCTGAAATGAGAATGCGGAAATGTGATAAATCTTCGCGTTCCCTGGAGGCAAGCTACAGAAAAGCAGGTTCCGAAGAACCTGCTGTACATATAAATTATTAACAATAGCCGATTACCACTGCAATCATCATAAAAACGCTTGCAAAGGTAAACCAGACCGCAAACATTTTTCCCATAAACTTCATCCACGTTCCGTAGCCCACACCGCAGGCCGCCAGAAAGGCCATCAGTGAAGAAGAATGTGGATAAATATAGTTGCTCAGTCCATCACCATAGTTTAATGCGAGAATTGCCGTTTCTTTGCTCATTCCGATCAAATCCGCAACCGGAAGAAAAACCGGCATCGTAACGGTTGCCTGTCCGGAACCGGACGTAACGAAGAAGTTGATTATGGTATGCGCCCAGAACATCATCGGCGCCTGGAGTATTGCCGGCATCTTTCCCAGGAAGCCGGCAATCACGTAAACGACGGTATCCAGAATATTTCCGGCATCCATCGCCAATGCTATGGAACGGGCGATACCAATCATGATGCATGCGCCAAGGATAGTCTTTGCCCCATTAACAAAGCTTTTGCACATGCTGTTCGGGCTTTTTTTGCCAATGACAGAGGCAATGATTCCTGTCACCAGAAAACAGACCGCCGTCTGTTCATAGCTCCATCCCAGGGAAGAACAGCCATAGATCAATACTCCTACTCCACCGGCCAGCGCCGCCAGGCAAAGCAAATGCCAATGCGTCATTTCCGGCAGAGACTCCACATTTCCCGGTTCAATAATGTTTTTGATCCCATAGCAGTAGCTTTTGGAAAAATCCCTGCGGACTTTTTCCGCATAGCGGCAAATCCCCCAGGTTGTGATCAGAATCATGCATAAAAAACCGATCCACCGGAATCCCATTCCATGGTACAGAGGAAGACCTGCCATCTCATTGGCAATTGCCGTAGTGCTGATATTCAGCATACCGCAGGTAGAACCAAAGGAAGAGGCCGTGATAATGACCGCTGCCGCCGTGACCGCATCATATCCCATCATAAGGCAGAGCATCAGCACAATCGTACTGAACGGAATAAAATAATTCATCTGAATCGGGACACTCATAATGCCAAAAGCTATCATCATAACAATAATCGTTATACGCGGTGTTTTGCTGAACTTTGTAGCCAGAATCCTCATCAATGCATGAATTGCTTCCGTCGAAATTATCATCTGTACGCCTCCGGCAATAAAAAACATTGTGAATATTAAGTTCGCCTGTTTAATAAAGCCGCGGAAAATAAGATTAAAAAATGAAAGGAAGCTCACCGGCGTGTTTTCAATAAAATGGAAACCGTTGGGATCTACCACCTCTTTTCCCGCTTCATTCACTATCACAGTATACTCACCGGCCGGAATCAGATACGTCAAAGTACAGGCAAGAAGCAACATCACAATCACGACCAGATATTCATGAATATGCGGTATTTTAAATGTTTTATTTTTCATTTGTTTTCCCCCAATTACTGCAAATCCTTAAAACTCAATCTGCCGGAATACAACGCTGCCGTCTCTCATGGTTAACTCTGTGCGCAGCAGTTGTTTTCCTTCTATGTTTTTTCCGAAAGTATCCGTAAACACGGTCGGCCGATCCACAAGGCGGTGAATAGCGATATCCGCACAGGTTCCTTCGCAAAGACTCCCCAGTTCCCTTTCCTGACCCAGAGCCCATGCCGGATTCCGGATCGCACGGCGCAGGGCTTCGCTTAGCGGCATCCCCAGCGCCAGATATTTGGAAATAACCGCGGTAAGTGAAAAGACCTTTCCCGGAGTGTAGACCGATTTGCTGGATAAATCCGTACTGATGATGTCGGGTAAAAAACCTTCCTCCAGGCATTTCACCGCCACATCGAAGCTGAAATGGTTAACTCCGTTTGCCGCGTCGAAAATCACCCCTCTTTTCTGATGCTCAAACATTTCCGGAATGACATGACCGTTCCGTATAACCGTTTCCCCTTTTCCCTGATATACATGAGCATACACGTCCCCCTTCCGGAGCAAACGGGCCAGCTCTTCGGGCTTTGCCGGCGGATTTGTTGTGTGAACCACCACCGGGCAGCCCGCCTCTTTCGCGATCTCCAGCATAGCCTTCATCGGCTCCAGACCGAGTCCTTCTGCCAGCTCCGTACTCTGACGTACCTTTAAGCCCAAGAGCTGATCTGAATACTTTTCCAGATAACGGAGTATTTTATCCCTCTGAAAAAACGCAGGGTTAATATTCTCATGGTAGCCTGTCGTCACCGGGCCGGCCGGGCAGACATTTAAAAACGCTTTTACTCTCAGGCGACTGTGAAGCGTTACCTGCCGGAATGCCTCATAGTTGGCGGTTCCGGAGGTACCAGCATCCACTACTGTTGTAACCCCGGTGGGAAGATACGTAGTTTCTCCATCCACGCCCAAATCCGACATACGGGTTCCCACGTGACAGTGGTAATCAATCAAACCCGGAGTTACGATACATCCGGATGCATCGATCACCTGTGAAGGCTCTACCGCGTCCGCACCGACAATTTTCCCATTCTTTACCGCAATATCTCCGACCATGTCGATCCCTTGATAATCATCAATGACACGGCCTCCTCGAATCAGATAATCTGCTTTCATATACTGTTCCACTTCTTTCAAACAAACAAAGAGAGATGATTCGCCAGGAATTGTTATCTCCTGATCAACCATTCCTTACGTCTCTTTTTTTCAACCGTTTTTACGCAAGTGACGCTGTAATAATCGCCATGGAGTAGACCTCCTGCGTATTACAGCCACGGGATAAATCATTAATCGACGCGTTCAGTCCCAGCAAAATTGGCCCATAAGCATCAAAGCCACCGAGACGCTGCGCTATCTTATGACCGATATTACCAGAATTGATATCTGGATAAATAAAGGTATTGGCATATCCGGCAACTCTGGATCCCGGAAACTTCATCTGGCCTACCTCAGGAGAAACTGCCGCATCAAACTGCATTTCACCGTCGATATCCACATCCGGCATTATTGCTTTCGCTTTTTCGCAGGCATTCTTCATCTTATCCACGCAGACTCCCTTTCCCGATCCTTTGGTGGAATAGCTTAAGAATGCCACCTTTGGCTCTACTCCAAACATCCTTGCACATTTGACTGTTTCAGAAGCAATTTCCACCAGCTCATCCTCATTCGGATCAATGTTAACCGAGCAGTCGGCCATAACCAGGATCTCATCCTTATGTGGGCTGGACGGGCGAACTATCAGATAGCAGGAAGAAACGATCTTATTATCCGGTTTTGTCTTGATCAGTTGTAACGCCGGACGAATCGTATCTGCAGTGGAGTGGGTAGCGCCTTTATTTTTTCAACGTCTGATTCCGAATCTGTCCCTTCGGCAGCTCCAAAAGCAGATCCTTGGATTTACCGGCGCGGAGCAGGTAGCTGTCTGTGTTGTGGCCTAGAATCTTCACTACCTTCCGGCTGATCTCCATCGCCTTGTCAAGGTCAATGCCTGTCTCCACCTTCATCTCATCCCACATGTGGAGGATATCCTCCGTGGTCACATTACCTGCTGCCCCCGGTACGAACGGACAGCCGCCTACGCCTGCAAAGCTGGCATCAAACTGATCAAAACCCGCTTCCATACCTGCCAGGATGTTGGCAATGCCAAGTCCTCTGGTGTTGTGGAAATGCAGCCACCAGGTTACTTGCGGATAGCTTCTCTTCATCTCCTTACACATTCCATATACCTGAGACGGATAAGCCATACCGGAAGCATCTGATAAGCTGATCTCGGTAATGCCGACTGCAAGATATGCTTCAATGATGTCCTTAACATCCTGTACCGGGATTTCCTTATCCCACGGAGAACCAAAAGGCATGGAGATGGAGCCGGAGATCTCAATACCCGCTTCATGAGCTTTCTCCACGCAGACAGCAAAACCGGCTACGGTTTCGGAGGGAGTTCTGTTTAAGTTTGCCAGATTATGAGCAACGCTGGCAGAAACATTTAATTTTACCTTAGTACATCCGCAGGCAATTGCACGCTCCACGCCCTTTAAATTAGCGATAAGAGCACGGTACTCAACGCCTTGCTTTTTCGTAATTCCCCGGAACACCTCATCCGTATTGGCCATCTGAGGCACCGCCTTCGGGCTGACGAAACTTCCTACTTCGATAACCGGAAAGCCTGCCTCTGACATGGCATTGATTAGTTCAATTTTATCCTCTGTGGAAACAATCTGCTTCTCATTCTGGAGGCCGTCGCGGATACCTACCTCACACAAGCGGACCTTTTTTACCATATTTTCCATCGGCATCTCAATTTTCTCCTTATTTCTAACGCTCAGATTATAACAGCCCCATTGCCGTTCCGGCAGCGGTCAGCTCTCTAATAGATTTTCATCAGCCCCATCATCACAGCGATGACACAGAACACGATACTGATAATCCAGCACCAGCCGAAATTCTTCTTTAAGTGGTCTGCCACTTCCACACCGGCCAGACCACAGGCCAGATATGTAGTCGGCTGCAGCGGACTAATGATCATTCCTACATTTTTGCCAATCAGCATCGCAATGCCAACATCCATCTGCGGTACGCCGAAGTTGGATGCCGCTTCTCCCAGAAGCGGGAACACACCGTAATAAAAGGTATCTGCGCCCAGCACAGCACCAACCGGAACACTGATTAAGCCTGCGATGATGTTCATGAAACGTCCCAGAGATGCCGGGATAACAGCAAGGAGCACATCCACCATAGCATCCAGCATACCGGAATTCTGCATTACACCGATGAAAACTGCTGCTGCCAGCAGGGTGGCGGACATGTTCAAGGCCTCACTTGCATGTGCTTTGAATCGCTGCTGCTGCATCTTCAGTCCCGGATAATTGACACTGATTCCAATTCCGAAGGCTACCATAAACAACGCATGCGTCGGCATCACAGACAGACACAGGCAGATAATTAATACAAGGGTTAACAGTATATTGAATATAAATAACTTTGGACGTTTCAGGGCAAGAGCCTCTTCATCCAGCTTTGCGCTGTTCATCTCTTCAATTTCTTCCTCTGTAAACCGGCCGGCACCGTGTTTCTTTTCTACGATACCGCAGATAGCCGCAATTATCAGAGTGGCAATCAGGACTACGGCCTGGAACGGGAGGAGATAATGCCATAACTCCGTTACATCCATGTTCAGGACACTGGCTACACGGACAATCGGGCCGCCCCATGGTACCAGGTTCATTACACCCATAGCACATCCGGTGATTAATAACAGGGAAAACGGAGAAATCTTCAATCTCTTATACAAAGGAAGAAGCGCCGGTATCGTTACTAATACGGTAGTTGCCGTAGCTCCGTCCAGATGGCCGAGAATGGCAACAATACCGGAAAACACCGTTACAAGTATTACATTGCTTCCGGCTTTTTTTACCAGGGCATCCACAATCGGGTCAAACATTCCGGCATCATTCATGATACCGAAGTAGGATACGGAGAAGATGAACAGGACTGCTGTCTTCCACACAGAACCGAGTCCTGTGTTGATCATCTCTCCAATGGCGTCAAAGCCATTGCCCAGAATCAGGGCTGCAACCACAGGAATGGTTACGAAGATAACGATAGGCATCATTTTATTACGTATTAAAAGCGCCATTATAATAAAAAGCATGGCAAAGCCGACAAAGGCCATCATAGTTGTTACCCCTTTCTCTTACATGCATATAGTTTTTGTTACGGTCTGCCCCTGCAGACCTTTGCAGAGAAAACCGTATGAGCATTTGTTTTGTCATTCCGGTTTTCTCTGCCATACCCCGTTTAAATTACCTTCTTCTCCTCCAGAGCTTTTATCTCTTCATCGCTTAAGTCCAGAAAGCCTTTGTAGATCTCCTCATTGAACCGGCCCATCTTCTGGCCTGCCCACTTCACCTGACCGGGAGTCTCGGTCAGTATCGGGAACACCCCGGGCATCTTGATAGAACCGAATTCCTCACACGGTACTTCAAGAATGTCGTTGCGCGCTGCGTAGTGCGGATCCTCGAAAATGTCCTGCATACTGTAGATGGCGGATATCGGAACGCCTGCATTGTCGCAGCGCTCCTTGATTTCTGCATAAGTTCTCTCTGTGACCCACTGGGTAAGAGCCGACATAATCGGTTCCGGGTCTGCCAGACGGTCTTTCGCAAGAGCGTATTTCGGTAACCAGTCCGGACGCTCCATGGCCTCGCAAAGATGCTCGAATACCGGGTTGGTGCTGCATACGATAATGACATATTTTTTGTCCTTTGTCTCAAAAGTTCCAATCGGACAGGAAGCGCCGCTGGGCATCGGAGTACGCTGTTTGTTGATCCCCAGGATATCCAGCTGGGCCACAAAGTTCTCCAGCATACGGAAGATACCTTCGTATAGGCTAACGTCAACCTCCTGCGGCCGGCCCTTCAGGCAGTCACGGTGGTAAAGGGCCATCATAGTACCGATTACCACATTTAAGCCTGCCACATAATCAGCCAGAGCGATTGGCGGGCTTACCGGCGGGCGATCCGGATAGCCGGTCAGATAAGTCATACCGGAGTATGCCTGCAGCGGAGTTCCAAGGCCTGCCAGATGGCGGTTGGGACCGGTCTGTCCGTATCCGGTTACATGAGTTACGATAATATCAGGATTTGCCTGCCTAAGAACATCTATCCCCAGCCCCCACTTGTCCAGAGTTCCGGTTCTGAAGTTCTCGATAAGAACATCACTCTTTGCTACCAGCTCCAGGAACAGCTTCTTGCCTTCCTCATAGTGAAGATCCAATGTAATGGTCTTCTTATTTCTTCCAAACATCGGCCAGCGGATGCTGACTCCGTCCTTTAACGGTCCCATCGCACGGACAGTATCTCCGCGTCCGGGCATTTCCACTTTAATTACCTCCGCGCCGAAATCTGCAAGAATTCCGGCTCCCCACGGTCCCGCAATTACGGTCGCGATATCGAGGATACGAACACCCTCCAAGGCCTCTCTCTTCATAACGAACTTCCTCCAGTTTTAACTTTTTCTTGGGTTACATGTATTCAGCGCGCGCGGTTTTGGCAAATTCTCTTTGCCCTATTTTTATGAACATCATTGATGTTTTCTATGTCTAAAGAATAGCACGGTCAATGAAACAAAACAAGTTCGCTTTTAGTTGGGTACCGAAACAAAAAAGTTGTCTTATTTTCTATAAAAAGTTGAGATAAGCATCGCTTCGTGGTACGATAAAACATAGAACAATATCTTACTGAAGTTAAAGAAAGGAATTCCTCATGACTACTTCTCTTCAATATTTTATGTTGATTGCGAAAGAACAGAGTATCATCCGTGCTGCCGAACAACTGTACATATCGCCCCAAAATTTGAGCAATCACATGAAGCGTTTAGAAAAAGAATACGGTACTTTATTTGTCCGTTATCCTCATTTTAGTCTGACACCGGCCGGTGAAGCTCTGTACCGGACCCAACAGCAGATCAGTATTCTGGAACAGGGACTCAGCTCAAGACTCAAAGAAATCGAAGATGAAACTCTGGGGCAATTAAATATTGGCATCCATCCTACCCGTGCCCGGTTTCTTCTGCCGAGAATCATGAAAACCTTCTTCACCGACTTTCCCGGCGTTTATGTGAACTACCATTATCAGAACATGATCGCAAATGAAAAAATGCTTCGTAACGGCGAACTTGATGCTTTTTTTGGCGTTGATGTTCCGTCTGCCCCGGAATTCAAAATCATTCCTCTGGAAAACGAACCGATCTACTTTGTAGCCAGCACAAATCTTTTAAAAAGCAGAGGCCTGAGGCCGGAAGGCGGCATCATTTTCCCAAAGGATCTTACCTCTTTTCCGTTCCTGCTCTCTCCCAACAACAGCCGGATCCGTCAAAAAATAAATATGTTCTGTGACAATACCGGAATCGCTCTTACCGAATCCGTGACCATCTCTGATTATGAACTTCAGATGATCCTCGCTTCACAGGATCTGGGGGTATGCTTCAGTCCAAAAACCGTATTGTCTAAAATAAAAGAATTGAACTGTACCATGCCGCCGGATAATCAGCTGCAGTCCTTCCGCGTAAATGGTTTGGATGTCACTAATACCCTGTCAATCGCCGTTCACCAGATGGCATTTCTGACAAAACCGCTGAAGGGATTCATTAAGGCCTTCCAGACGGAATTTCAGAAGGGATTCTGAAACAGTTCCGCATGCGAAGCTCTCGTGCTGCTGCACGGCTCCCGCTGCATCCGAATTTTCTTTGACGCGGCATGCACGTTCCCGAAAAAGGGATAAACTTTACCCTGAAAGTAAGACACAGAAAAGAGAGGCCGTGCCTAACTGTCAGGACATCAAAAAAGGCATCAATCCATGAAATGGATTAACGCCTTTTTTGATGTTCTTGACAAGGGGTACCTTTATTTTTCTCCCTTCGGTATTTTATCCGCCAGGATCTCATCTCCTGTCAGCCCGCAGGGCTGTTGCTCATCCAGGGTGGAAAAAACGATTTCTATCAGATACTCTTCATCCACAATATAGTTCAGTGAATAATCCAGAGAACCTCCTTCGTATAAAGCTGCCGTTGTCCCTAACAGTTCCTGTACCTCACCGGCCGTCATCCCCGGCTCTATTTTTCTCACTTCTTCCGAGGTCACATGCGTCTCTCCCTCCAGATATTCCTGTTTTTCCGCTTCCGATAAGTCCTCAAAACGGAAACTGTCCCATACCGTAATTCTCTGATAGCTGGGCCCGACCAGATCCACCCTCCAGTCATTTCCGTCATCAGGGATTTTTACCGTTCCGGTAAACTCCGTCCTGTACTTTTTATCGTAGAAAAAGCGATCTGCTCCCCGTACCTCCAGGTTCATTACCCCTACGTAGGTGGGATCTTCTTTGAAACTTAAGCCGCTGAACTCCGTCATATTAAGGTTGATGACTCCATGTACGGTCAGCTCGCCCTTTTCCTCATCGTAACTGCATTCATATGTGACAGACTCCGGGCTTACCGGCATTCCCACCACAAACACTTTCACTGCGGCCGCTAAAATTGCCGCCAGTATAACACCGAGAAGAATTGCCGCCGCCCGGAGCATCCGTTTATTCTTCCTCCTGAGCGTCTTCAAAAAGTCCAGCTCTTTAACCTCCGCTCCATCCGGTTCCCCCATCGGCATCTCCAGCTTTTCCAGTATGCTCCGGCACTCCGGACATTTCTCCAGATGTTCCTTAACAGCCTGGTTACTGGAATCGGAAGTGAGCCCGTCAACGTAAAGGGGGAGCAGATCCTGTATGATCTTACAATCGATTTCACGCTTCATGTCTTCTCTCCTTTCATCAATTCCTTCTTTCCCCTGTAAAAGGTAACTCTGGCCCAGGTTTCGCTCTGCCCCATTATCTCGCCTATTTCCCCAAAGCTCAGTTCACCGAATATCCGAAGGTACATTACCTCTCTCGCCGGTTCTTTCACCTGGTGAAGTTTTTTCATCAGGGCAAGCTTCCTCTCTGCCATCAGTACCGTTTCCTCAGCCCCGGCTCCCTCAAAAATGAGGTCATCCGGCAGTTCGTCCGCCTGATATTTTTTTCGTTTCTCCAGTTCCTGCATCCAGACATGTTTTGCAATCTGGCACAGCCAGGTGGAGACTCTGCATGTGCCGTCATAAGTTTTCAGGGAATAAACTGCACGGTAAAATGTTTCCTGTGTCAATTCTTCGGCCAAATCCCGGTTTCCCGTCCTGGCCAGCAGAAACTTATAGACCATTCTGGCATATTTATCATAAATCTCATCCATGTCATGCACGGCAGCTTCCCCCCTTTCACCTTATTAATCCGGATTTTCCCTGTTTCGTTACAGATAATTTAAAATTATTTTTCCGTCAGTATTTCTATCTGCGTCACATATTCGTCAATCGAATTAATCACAAGCTCATTTATCCCGGTCTCATAGGCATAGCCGCATAATTTAAGGCCCCTGTCCTTTGCGTATGCCAGCAGTTCTTTATATTTCCCGGCGATCCCGTCCCAGTTTCCTTTGTAATACGCCGTTAAATACCTGCCCGCCGGCTGTATCCGGAGTCCTTTTCGTTCCGACGGGTTCGGTATCCTCATAAACATACCGGAATATTCATTTACCTTACCGCTGCACAAATTTTCCACGGAAATCATGGAGCCGTATTCCGCGTCATGCAGCTTCGACAACTGATATTTTCCGGCCTCCTCAATCATCATCTCAATCTCTTTTTCAAAAGACATTCCCTGCGGGATATCCACAACTGCGATAAAACGCATTTCTTTTTCCACAATGGTGATGTCCGAAAGATCCAGTGAGAGCAGAAAAGACATCTCCTCTTTCCGGGCGGTCAGCGTCTTTTTGAGCTGCTTTAAGTGATTCACTGTTTTATCCACCTCTTTGATCTTTTCTTCCATAAGTTCCTTTAAACGGAAGGGTGACCGCAGTTTCATGAATTCACTGATCTCCCCGATGGAAACGTTCAGTTCCCGCAGCATCAGGATTGTCTCCAGAACGGGACTCTGGTAATACGTATAGTACCGGTATCCGTTTTCTTTGATTGCGGCAGGTTTAAACAGATCGATTTCATCATACCACATTAACGTCTTCTTATTGATTCCGTGCAGGGCCGCAAACTGCCCTATCGTGAACTGCGTATTCTGATTTTTAGACATTTTACCACTCCTTCCGTCATTTGCCGGTGGCGTTAAACATCAGCAAATACTTTCATTTATCGAAAAACCTTTTTTTTGCTTGACCGTACAGTAACTGTACGGTCTATTATACTATATGTGCCAACCGGCAACAATCAATTACGGAGGAAATACTTGTGAATACCAAGAACTTACAGACTGACAACGTCTACCAGAAACCTGTGACGCTTAAAAATATAATGAAATTTGCCGTGCCGACCATCGTCATGACGGTATTTATGTCTTTTTATACCATGGTGGACGGACTGTTCGTCTCAAATCTCATCGGAACGGGCGCCCTGTCCGCCATCAACCTGACCGCGCCCGCCATCACTCTGGTAACCGCCGTCTCTACGATGCTGGCAACCGGAGGCAGCGCCGTTATTATGAAAAAGATGGGCGCCGGGCTGAACAAAGAAGCCAGGCAGGACTTTACATTTTTAATCCTGGTCAATGTGGCAGTGGGCCTGATCATGTACCTCGTGGGCCTCGCTGTAATGCAGCCCATCTTCGGCAGTATGTCGCTGTCGCCGGAGGTTTCCGGTTACTGCTCCGATTACCTGGGGCAGTATCTCCATTTTACGGTGCCGATTCTTCTGATGAATAACTTTACACTTTACATGATCGCCATTGGGAAATCCCAGATTTCACTTATCTGTACCGCGGCGGGCGGTATCCTGAATATCGCTCTGGATTATATTTTTATTGCCGTGTTCGATATGGGGATCAGTGGTGCGGCAATCGCAACCGGTCTGGGATATTCGGTCACGGCCATTGCCGGACTTTTTATCTTTTCAGACAAAAAGAATATGCTGTACTTTAAAAAACCGGTTTTCCGGCCTGAAGTTCTCTTCAAGGCGGCATCCAATGGTTCCTCCGAAATGGCCACCTCCCTTGTCACGGGAATCGTCACCATGATGTTTAACTGGATTATGCTGAAATATGCCGGTGAAGACGGTGTTGCCGCGATTACCATTATCATGTATGTGCTGATGTTCGCCGGTTCTATTTATACAGGTTACGCATACGGGGTTGCTCCGATGATCAGTTTCTATTACGGCGAAAAAAACCATATAAAACTCAAATCCCTAATCAAGACGAGTTTAAAGATAATAGGGAGCGTCTCGGTCTTATCCATGGTTCTGTCCATTGCGGCTACAAGACCCCTTGTATCTGTTTTTGTCAGGCCGGATAACTCCGTCTTCGGTCTTGCCGTAACCGGCAACCGGATCTGTTCCCTGGCGCTATTGTTCATCGGCTTTAACATCTTCGCCAGCAGCATGTTTACTGCACTGTCGAATGGATTTATCTCCGCGCTCTTAGCGTTCACCCGCTCCTTTATCTTCATGGTGGCCGCCATGCTCATCTTACCGGCCGTACTCGGAATAAACGGCGCCTGGCTGGCAAACCCGGCGGCGGAACTGACGGCGCTTTTTCTGTCCGCGTTTATGTTTTTCCGGTACAGGAAACAGTATCTGTAAGTAATAACCTGCCCGGCAGACACCCCGGCACAGGCCGGATGATATCCTATTCCATAAACCGCTCTTGCAGTGATTCCTTCCCGGATTTATAATAGCAGTAATTTATAATCACCCTCTCACTACCAAACCGCAGCTCATATCAGGAGGAGGCCTGCATGGGAAAAATCTACCGTTTATACCAAATTGATTCTTTTACAACAAAACGATTCACCGGAAATCCGGCCGGAGTCATCACAAATGCCGACGGTCTGACCCCTTTACAAATGCAGCAGATTGCCCGGGAACTCAACAATTCGGAGACCGCATTTATTTTCACGGAAAACTGCGAAGACTGTGACATGCACGTGCGCTTTTTCACCCCAACTATGGAAGTGCCTATCTGCGGCCACGCTACTATTGCCGCACATTATGCCAATGCTCTGGAAAAAAATATGCAGGGCCACAACCGGGTATTTCAGAAAACGGGAACCGGAATTCTCCCTGTCGATATTTACCGTGAGGATGACGATTACCGGATTGCCATGACCCAGGGAGAAATTAAGATAGAAGAGCCGTTATCTGCCGAGTATCAGGAACAGATTATGGCAGCGCTGGGACTTAAAATGGACCAGCTTACCGACGACGTCCCTATGGCAATCGCATCAACCGGACATTCTAAAGTGATGATACGGATTCGTGATCTGGATCGCCTCCACAGTCTGCGGCCCGATTTACCCGCACTGGCAAAATTAAGCAATGCAGTCGGCTGTAACGGGTATTACGTTTTTACGCTCAATCCCGTTGCCGATCCGATGGTACACGGCAGAATGTTCTCTCCGGCGGGCGGCATCCCGGAAGATCCGGTAACCGGAAATGCCAACGGACCGCTGGGAGCCTATCTGGCACACCTTGGATTTGCAGATGCGCAAAAGGAAGAATTTTCATTTAACATCGTACAGGGTGAAGCAATTGGGAGAACCGGCGGTATGGAAGTCAGGGTTTCCCTATCGGCTGGAAAACCGGTTCAGGTTCAAATCTTTGGGCGCGCGGTTGTGGCGTTTTCAACGGAAGTGGAGATTTAATGATATGGTGTATAATTTATCAGTATTAGAACGAGTATAGCATAAAAGGGGGATCATATGAGTAAATACAATGCTTTATGGGAATTTGTGAAACAGACGGGAAGTGAATCGTTTAAGTTAACCTTTGATGAGATAGAAACAATTAAGAGCCGGGAAGACGCCGCCCAGGCGCCTTTCCGGCTCTCTGTTTACCATTTTATTTACCTTCTTGAATTCTTTCTTGATCTATTTTCCAGATATTATTCAAACTCAATTGTTGCCGGCGGCTTCGGTGACATGTCATAGCATACCCTGTTCACATTCTCCACCTCGGCCAGGATTCTCTCCGTAATCCTCTGGAGCACATCCCAGTCCACACGCTCGATCGTTGCACTCATGGCGTCAATCGTATTGATGGCACGCAGGATAACCATATATTCAAAGCTTCTGGCATTGTGTTTTACACCAACGGATTTGAAATCCGGCACAACGGTAAAATACTGCCATACCTTCTTATCCAGTCCCGCCTTTTCAAATTCTTCCCTGAGAATGGCATCCGACTCTCTCACTGCCTCCAGCCGGTCGCGTGTAATGGCTCCCAGACAGCGGACGCCGAGTCCCGGTCCCGGGAACGGCTGGCGGTAAACCATCCCCGCCGGAAGGCCCAGTTCCACGCCGCAGGCGCGCACTTCATCTTTAAATAACTGTTTTAACGGCTCTACCAGCTCAAATTTTAAATCTTCCGGAAGACCGCCCACATTATGATGGGATTTTACCATCTTAGCCGTCTTTGTTCCGCTCTCAATGATGTCGGGATAGATTGTCCCCTGACCCAGAAAATCAATCCCCTCAAGTTTCCTTGCTTCTTCCTCAAATACACGGATAAATTCTCCGCCGATAATCTTTCTCTTCTGCTCCGGATCCGAAACGTTCTCCAGTTTACCCAGGAAACGCTCCGTCGCATCGACATAAATCAGGTTCGCATGAAGCTGGTTCCTGAAAATTTCAATTACGCTCTCGGATTCATTTTTACGCATCAGTCCGTGGTTGACATGGACACATACAAGCTGCCGGCCAATTGCCTTGATAAGCAGGGCTGCAACAACGGAGGAATCCACTCCGCCCGAAAGGGCGAGCAGGACTTTCCTGTCACCAACCTGTTTTCTAATCAATTCCACCTGGTCCTCAATGAAATTTTTCATATTCCAGTTCGGCTCTGCCTTGCATGCCTCAAATACAAATGTTCTCAGCACTTCTTCCGACGGAAGTTCTGAAAGCTGCTGCTCACATTTGGCGGTCGGATGATCGATTGACATTACGGGATAACCGCAGTTATAAATCTCCGGGCTTACGTCTACGGCCGCACCATCCACAACGCGGTTTTCTCCGCCGTTCAGAATAATTCCCTTTACGTTCTGCAGCGCTCCTAATTCGGCTACGGTGATATCGTGGGGATGGATCTCACTGTAAACTCCCATGTCACGGATCTGACGGGCGATTACCGTATTCTCCGTGCTGCCCAAATCCAGAATTACAATCATGTCCTGTTTCATGATTTCGTCTCCTTTGTATGCTTAATATTTTATTTGACAAATTTG
>CATWBR010000002.1 GCA_958349075.1 uncultured Clostridium sp. | reverse complement strand
GCCTGGATACCAAGTCTGTGCAGTGTAGGGGCACGGTTTAACATAACCGGATGCTCCTTGATAACGTCTTCCAGTACATCCCAAACTTCGGGCTGGAGACGCTCTACCATCTTTTTCGCATTTTTAATGTTGTGCGCCGTACCGTTGGAAACGAGTTCCTTCATAACGAACGGCTTGAACAGTTCGATCGCCATCTCTTTCGGAAGGCCGCACTGGTAAATCTTCAGTTCCGGTCCAACGACGATAACGGAACGTCCTGAATAGTCAACTCGTTTGCCCAGAAGGTTCTGGCGGAAACGGCCCTGTTTACCCTTTAACATATCGGAGAGGGATTTAAGGGCTCTGTTTCCGGGACCTGTTACAGGTCTGCCCCGTCTGCCGTTGTCGATGAGTGCGTCGACAGCTTCCTGGAGCATACGTTTCTCGTTCCTGACAATGATGTCGGGAGCGCCCAGTTCCAGAAGGCGTGCAAGACGGTTGTTACGGTTGATAATTCTTCTATATAAGTCGTTTAAGTCGGATGTTGCAAAACGGCCGCCGTCCAACTGTACCATAGGACGGATATCCGGCGGAATAACCGGAACCACGGTCATAATCATCCACTCCGGTTTGTTGCCGGAGTTTCTGAATGCCTCAACTACTTCCAGTCTCTTGATGATACGGGCGCGCTTCTGGCCTGTGGCATCCTTTAACTGTTTTCTTAAGTCTTCGGAATCCTTCTCAAGGTCAATGGCCTGTAAAAGCTCCTGGATTGCCTCGGCTCCCATCCCGACACGGAAATTGCCGTAGCCGTATTTCTCCAGCTCATCACGGTATTCCTTCTCAGATAATACCTGTTTGTACTGAAGGCTGGTCTTGCCCGGATCCAGTACAACGTAGGAAGCAAAGTACAGAACCTTCTCCAGTGTTCTTGGAGATATATCGAGAATCAGTCCCATACGGCTCGGGATTCCCTTGAAATACCAGATATGGGAAACAGGCGCCGCGAGGGCGATATGGCCCACGCGCTCCCTGCGGACACTGGCTTTTGTTACTTCTACGCCGCATCGGTCACAGATTACACCTTTATATCTGATTTTTTTATATTTACCACAATGGCACTCCCAGTCTTTGCTGGGTCCGAAAATCTTCTCACAGAACAGGCCGTCTTTCTCCGGCTTTAATGTCCTGTAGTTGATGGTCTCCGGCTTCTTTACCTCGCCGTGGGACCACTCAAGGATCTTCTCAGGGGATGCCAAACCAATCTTGATTGCATCAAATGTCAATGGCTGATAAGTTTCGTTTGTCTCTGGCATGAACAGTACTCCCTCCTATTTATTCTTCATCATCAGAATAATCATCGTCCTGAACGTCGTCAAAATCATCCTGAATATCTGCAAAGTCGTCGCTGTCATCTGTAGTTTCTACAGCCGCTAATTCTCCGTCCTTAAATTCCTGCTCCTGGTAACCAAGGGTACCGAGAGACTCATTCTGGGAGTAATGTTTGCTGTCACTTTCAAGGATAGAACGGATATCTGTATCGCCAAAGTCAATGTTCTCGGCCAGTTCTACTTCGGAACCGTCCTCTTTGAGAACTCTGACATCCAGGCCCAGGGACTGAAGCTCTTTAAGAAGTACCTTAAAGGACTCAGGGATACCAGGCTCAGGGATATTCTCACCCTTGATGATTGCCTCATAAGTCTTAACACGGCCCACAACATCATCAGACTTCACTGTCAGGATCTCCTGCAGTGTGTAGGATGCACCGTATGCCTCGAGAGCCCAAACCTCCATCTCTCCGAAACGCTGGCCGCCGAACTGAGCTTTACCGCCCAGAGGCTGCTGTGTAACGAGGGAGTATGGTCCGGTAGAACGAGCATGGATCTTATCGTCTACCAGATGGTGGAGCTTGAGGTAATGCATATGTCCGATTGTTACAGGGCTGTCGAAATATTCTCCTGTACGGCCGTCGCGCAGACGCACCTTGCCGTCGCGTCCCAGAGGCACGCCTTTCCAGAGCGCTCTGTGCTCCAGATGGCTTCCCAGGTATTCCATCAGCTTCGGATCAGCCTTATCTTTGTATTTCTCTTCAAATTCTTCCCAGGAGCTGTTGACATAGTCATTGGCCAGTTCAAGGGTATCCTGAATATCAATCTCGTTTGCGCCGTCAAAAATCGGTGTGGACACGTTGAATCCAAGGGCTCTTGCAGCAAGGCTTAAATGGATCTCCAGAACCTGTCCGATATTCATACGTGAAGGCACGCCCAGAGGGTTAAGAACGATATCAAGCGGACGTCCGTTCGGAAGGAACGGCATATCCTCTACAGGGAGCACGCGGGAAACAACACCCTTGTTACCGTGACGGCCGGCCATCTTATCACCTACGGAAATCTTACGTTTCTGTGCGATGTAGATGCGGACTGTCTCATTCACGCCGGGTGAAAGTTCGTCGCCGTTCTCTCTTGTAAATACCTTGGCATCTACGATAATACCGTAGGCGCCGTGAGGTACCTTTAAGGAAGTATCACGCACTTCTCTGGCCTTCTCACCAAAGATGGCGCGCAGCAGTCTCTCCTCAGCGGTAAGCTCGGTCTCTCCCTTTGGAGTAACCTTGCCCACCAGGATATCTCCTGCACGGACCTCGGCACCAATACGGATGATACCTCTCTCGTCCAGATCTTTTAATGCGTCCTCGCCGACACCAGGAACATCTCTTGTGATCTCCTCCGGTCCCAGCTTGGTGTCGCGGGCTTCTGCCTCATATTCTTCAATATGGACGGAAGTGTAGACATCTTCCTGCACCAGTCTCTCGCTTAAAAGAACGGCATCCTCGTAGTTGTAACCTTCCCAGGTCATGAATCCGATTAACGGGTTCTTGCCCAGAGCGATCTCACCATTATCTGTGGACGGGCCGTCTGCGATAACTTCTCCAACCTCGATATGATCGCCCTTGTAGACAATCGGTTTCTGGTTGTAACAGTTACTCTGGTTGCTTCTCTTAAACTTTGTAAGATGGTAAACATCTCTGTTTCCATCGGAATCTCTCTTGATAATAATTTCGTTGGATGCGGAACGTTCAACCACACCTGCATTCTTGGCAACCATGCAGACACCGGAGTCAACCGCCGCTTTTCCTTCGATACCCGTACCAACGACTGCAGCCTCTGTCTTCAGAAGCGGAACGGCCTGACGCTGCATGTTGGAACCCATCAGCGCACGGTTTGCATCGTCGTTCTCCAGGAAAGGAATCATGGACGTAGCAACAGAGAATACCATCTTGGGAGAAACGTCCATCAGATCGATTCTCTTCTTCTGGAATTCAGATGTCTCCTCACGGAAACGTCCTGATACGTTATTGTGAATGAAGTGGCCTTCCTCGTCTAACGGCTCATTCGCCTGCGCTACAACGAAGTTATCCTCTTCATCCGCCGTCAGATATACAACTTCTTCTGTTACGACAGGATTGTGCGGATCTGTTTTGTCAACGACACGGTAAGGCGCCTCCACGAATCCGTACTGGTTTACTCTTGCATATGTCGCAAGGGAGTTGATAAGACCGATGTTCGGACCCTCGGGAGTCTCGATAGGGCACATACGGCCGTAATGTGTATAGTGAACATCTCGTACCTCGAATCCGGCACGGTCTCGGGAAAGACCGCCAGGTCCAAGTGCGGAAAGACGTCTCTTATGTGTCAGCTCAGCCAGTGGGTTGTTCTGATCCATGAACTGGGAAAGCTGGGAACTTCCGAAGAACTCCTTTACCGCCGCCGTTACCGGCTTGATATTGATTAAGGACTGTGCGGAAACACCTTCCATATCCTGTGTGGTCATTCTCTCTCGAACCACACGCTCCATCCTGGAGAGACCGATACGGTACTGGTTCTGTAAGAGTTCGCCTACGGCACGGATACGTCTGTTGCCCAGATGGTCGATATCGTCTGCGTTGCCGATTCCGCCTTCCAGGTGCATATTATAGTTGATGGAAGCAATAATGTCTTCTTTCGTAATATGCTTTGGAATCAGATCGTGGATATCCCTCTTAATCAGTTCTTTTAATTCTTCCTGAGATCCAGCTTCTGCCAGAATACCTTCGAGGATTGGGTAGAATACTAACTCTGTAACGCCAACCTCTTCCGGATCGAATTCCACGTAGGAAGCAAGGTCTACCATCATATTGGAAAGAACTTTGTGGTTCTTTCTCTCGCCCTGAATCCAAACGTAAGGGATGGCTGCGTTCTGGATGTCGGTTGCGAGCTGTTTATCAACCACCGTACCTTTTTCCGCAAGAATTTCACCGGTTGACATGTCTACGACATCTTCACCCAGTGTCTGGCCGGATATACGGTTTTTGAAATGAAGTTTCTTGTTGAATTTATAACGGCCTACCTTTGCAAGGTCATATCTTCTGGGGTCGAAGAACATGCTGTTTAATAAGCTCTCTGCACTGTCAACGGAAAGAGGCTCGCCCGGACGTATCTTCTTATATAATTCCAGAAGGCCGTCCTGATAGTTGCTGGAAGGATCTTTCTCAAAACTCTTCTCCAGCTTCAGCTCTTCACCGAACAGCTCGATAATCTCCGCATTGGTTCCATAACCCAGGGCACGGATCAGGACGGTAACCGGAACTTTTCTTGTTCTGTCCACGCGAACATAGAAGATATCGTTGGAATCCGTCTCGTACTCCAGCCAGGCTCCACGGTTTGGGATAACCGTACAGCTATAAAGCTCCGTACCAACCTTGTCATGTGCAATACCGTAATATATACCAGGGGAACGTACTAACTGGCTTACGATAACACGCTCAGCGCCGTTGATTACAAAGGAACCGGTGTCGGTCATAAGCGGCAGATCGCCCATGAAAATCTCATGTTCATTAATCTCGTCTTTATCCTTATTGCAAAGTCTAACCTTTACTTTTAAAGGAGCAGCATAAGTTGCATCACGTTCCTTACACTCTTCGATCGTATATTTGATGTCATCTTTACACAGTGTAAAATCTACAAAGTCCAAACTCAAGTGCCCGGCAAAGTCTGCAATCGGGGAGATGTCAGCAAACACTTCACGAAGGCCCTCATCGAGGAACCACTGATAAGAGTTTTTCTGAATCTCAATCAAGTTCGGCATTTCCAGAACTTCTTTTTGTCTTGAGAAGGTCATTCTTACACCTTTACCGGCTTTCACCGGACGCATCCTGCTTTTCTCCATTCGACGTTTCACCCCTGTTTTCTTTCTATGGTTTAATTTTGGGCATACTTCGGCCTTATGAGCCTAGCTTACCACAATAGTGCATTTTTCATCTTATCATGAATTTTTTGTGGTGTCAAGGAAATTTTTGCCCAATTTTCCTGTATTTATGCGGGTTGAGGGGTGAAAAATCCGGAGGCGGACCGTGATGAAAGGCGCCTCCGGTTGAGGGCCGATCATCACGGCCGCTTCTTTGGGTGAGGAATTTTTTGTTATATTGCGGGCATTTGCTTTCGCAGCCCCTGAATCATATCTTGTTCTCCGCTACAAATGCATTAAGCTTTGATACAGGCCTCTGCGAATACCCTGAACAATTCTTTCTGTTCCGCTGAATTAAACATCATTTCCGGATGCCATTGGACTCCTGCTGTGAAAGCAGCGCCGCCGGAGACTTCGAGAGCCTCCACGACACCGTCTTCACAGCGGCCGGTGATGGTAACATTCCGGCCGGGTTCGTGTACAGCCTGATGGTGGAAGCTGTTGGTCCGTGTGCTGCCGCCATATACCCGGTGCATAATACTTCCCGGGGTAAAGTTCACGTCATGAACCGGATAATTACGGGGACCGATGTCCCCCATGGGGCCATGTCCGGTCCAACCTTCGTTCTGTATATCCTGATATATGCTGCCTCCCATCAATACATTGAGGATCTGGATACCACGGCAGATGCCGAGGATTGGCTTTTTATGTGCATATGCATAACGGGCCACGGCCAAGTCGTATGCATCCCTCTCGGGAACAACACGGCCGCAGTACGGCATCGGCCGTTTTCCATAGATGTTGGGATCAATATCGTGCCCTCCGCTTATCAGTATACCGTCAAGTCTCTCAAGAAGCGGCTCCAGATGAGCCAGATTCCGGCAGAAAGGGATAAACACCGGGATCGCTTCCGCCTCTTCTACGGCATATACATAGTCGCCGGCCGCATAGTTCCAGTCCTGCCCGGTCATTCCCAATTTTGTTACCATTCCAATGGTATCAAGTGAATCATAGTTGCATGTGATGCCGATAAAAGGTTTCATAAATCATCCCTCCACGTTCCTGTTATTGAATTCGTTTTCCATATCCGACCATTTGGACCACTTTTCTGTCTCCCACTTTCCGGTATTGGCAAAATACTCTTTTGTCACCCTTACAATCTCTCCATTACAGATAAACACACCGATCATATTCAGCAAAATCATCATGAAACTGCCGAAATCGACATAGTTGATAAGAGATTCAATTCCCACAATCCCACCGACAAACACCATCGCCAGCAGTACCCAACGGCCGTATTTTCTGCCGGACTCCCCAATCAGCTTGACCAGGGACACGCAGGCAAACTCAATCTGCGCACAGGCGGTCGTGAATGTAAACATGAGAAGGCTGACCGTAACCAGAATATTTCCCGCAATTCCCAGGGTGGAACCAAAGGCAGCGGCCGTCATGGATGAAGAGGTAACGCCTTCCTGCTGCCAGACTCCGGTGCAGAGAATTGCAAAACATGTCATAGAGCAGACAATCAGAGTGTCGAAAAATGCCTCAAAAACGCCCCACATACCCTGCTGCACCGGATGGTTCACCTCGGCTACCGCATGGCTCATCGTAGTGCTCCCTGTGCCCGCATCATTGGAGTAAACACCGCGGCAGACACCCCAACGGATACAGGCAGTGACACCGGCTCCCACAAAACCTCCAGCCGCCGCATGGCCGGTAAAAGCATAGCGGAATATGGAAAGAAACGCCTCCGGCAGGTTCCTGATATTCAAAACAATAACAATCAGGGCACCTGCCATGTACAGCACGCTCATAAACGGCACTACTTTTTCAGTCATTGCCAGCAGGCTCTTCATACCGCCTAATACTACCAGCGCGCAAAGAACCGTGAGAATGACCGTGGATGTCAGGCGCGGCGCACCGAGAGCCGCCAGGTTATCCACCCCCGAGCCAATCTGGGCGGAAGCCGCCAGGAATAAGGTAAATACGCAGGCTATTGCATACCCCGTCCCAATCCATTTCCACCCTGTAGCATCGCTCAGATAGTACTGAGGACCGCCTTCCCATTTACCGTTCTGATTAAGGCGGCGGTGGCTCATGCACAGTGTAACTTCGGAAAATTTTACCGCACAGGCCGCCAGGCCTGCCAGCCAGAGCCAGAACACTCCGCCCGGACCGCCAAAGGCAATCGCCATTGCAGTTCCCACTATATTTCCCGCTCCCAGAGTAGACGCCAGGGCGCCGGTTGCGGCCTGCCAGCCGCTGAACTTACCGTCTCCTCCCTTATCCTTGCCGGCAGCTTTTCCAATCGTATGCTTCAGAATAAAAGGCAGCCTGGTAAACTGGATAAATCCCAGACGGACAGACAGAAACAGTCCGCCGCCAACCAGGAAAATCAGCATGGGGATCCCCCACACCCAGTTGGTAAAGGCCAGAATTGCATTTAAAAATGCTGTCATAACGATAACCTCCTTATATTTGATTTTTAACTTTAAGGCTGCCGGCATCCTTGTTAAATAAAGGTTATCATAGCGTTATAAGTCAATGTCAAGGGTGGATTTCGGAGCGTCAATTAAAAAACGTGGACATGACATCCACGTTTTTGATGATTATCGAAGAACCTCAGGAGCGCTTTCCGATAATCCGGCTGTATCTAAAAATGCTATTTTGTTTTCCTGTCACGTTGAAGAGGAACTGCATGAAAATATCCAATCATCATTTCTTCACCGTCATGGTGGCATCCGTACGCCCGGCGTTTTACCACATTACGCATGGTACCCACCAACTGGCCCCTGCGGACAAAGCCTGCCTCGGTGTACATCCGCTCCAGCTCGTCCCACCGGAATCCGGCTATATCGCCCTCCGGGTACTGACGCGCCAGGCTGGCAAGGCTCTTTGCCCCGTTGTGATACCCTTCGGCAGCCCCGATAATGTGAACATCTTCTGTAAGAAACGGCTTTACATCACTGATGTAGAAACTCTTAAAATAAAGGCTGTGCTCCTCATCACCTATAAAATCCACCATTACATCTACCGAACCGTGTTTCAACGGCCAGTCCATTGTGGTATCGGCGATGTACAGAATGTCCAGACTGAGGTTCAGTTGATCAATCAGGCGCTTGTACATCCTGAGCATTTCAGGATATTTGTCTACCAAAATATAAAGACAGTCGGACTCCAGGTACTTAAGGCTGTTATACAGGAAGAAATAGCTGTTAATATGGCCTTCCAGTACCACTTTATTTTTCAGTCCAAGGCTGCGGAGTGTATTTAAAGTGAAATCAGAACATTTCTGGAGATAAGTGACAAAATCCTCGTTTACGTTGCGGTACAGTTTTCTCTGCAAATCGGGAATATCATAAGGCGCTGTGTACAGGTTTCCGGTCTTTACAATTCCATTGTCGATATCAGCCCTGTAGCCGCAGCGGCAATGCAGAAGTCCATTATAGATATACCGGCTGTTCAGGGTTGCCTGTTCCAGTTCCAAAGCCGAACCGCAGCGGGGACAGGCAAGCAGAGGCAGTGCGCGAAGCGGCACTCCCGTGTGTTCTTTCGGTCTTTCCCCGTCACAGGAAAAATGCTGAATATCATGGCTGATACCGGCACAGATTCCCTGCAGCGATTGAATCTGCTGCTCAAGCTCCATCCGTTTGCCGTTTAACAGCGTTACAGCCTCATGGATGCTTTCCGGCTCCAGCATCGTGCTGACCCGCTCAATATCCAGAAACCTGTGGATTTCCTGAAGCGTAAAATGCTGCTTTTTCATCTTAAGGATTGTCTGCATATCCTGGAATTCCCGCTCTGTAAAATTGTACTGCGCCTCCATTCCTCCCGGAATTAAAAGTCCGTTTTTCATATAAAAGCGGACCGTGTCTTTGCTGACGCCGCATTTTCCGGCAAATTCCCCTATTTTCATGTGTCCCTCCCCCGAGCTATATTATAAACCTGTACGATTTCGTCCCTCTTACCCGCCCCTGCAATCCTGCATTACTTTAATTTATAATCCCATATTTCCGTATCCGGTACTGCAGGCTCTGGCGCTGAAGTCCCAGTTTTTTGGCCGCCTGGGTGACGTTCCCGCAGTAATGGCGCAGCGTCTCCGTGATGATTTCAGACTCATAGTCTTCCATCAGTTCCTGGAGAGTGCCTCCGGCCAGCTTCCCGGACCGCCCGCCTCCCGGCGTGCCCTCTCCTGTCCGCGGCATTTCTCCCGTCCCTCTGTCCACGCCCGTCTCCGTTTTCCTAAAACAATACGCCGGAAGATATTCAAGACGGAATACTCGGTCTGCGGCCACGTTCATCGCGTAATCCACCGCATGAAAGAGTTCCCTGACATTGCCCGGCCAGGAATACTGCTGTAACTGCCAGAGCACCGCCGGTTCTATCTCGTTGAACGGAAAGGCATACTCGCCTTTAATCCTGGAAATGTGATACAGGATCAGTTCCTCTATATCCTCCGGCCGCTCACGCAGAGGCGGTATTTCCAAAATAATGGTAGCCAGGCGGTAAAACAAGTCGGAGCGCAGTTTCTGCTGTTCCATCAGCAGAAACGGATTCTCATTGCAGCTTGAAACTACCCTCACATCCGTCCTGTACTCCCTGCTTCCGCCCACCCGTCTGTACGTGCCTTCCTGGAGGGCGCGCAGCACCTTGGCCTGCATGCTGAGACTCATGGAATTCAGTTCGTCTAAAAACAGGGTTCCCTGATCCGCTTCTTCCAAAAGACCTTTTTTATCGGCGCTTCCGGTAAAAGATCCTTTTGCCGTACCAAACAGGATGCTTTCTATCAGCCCCTCCGGTATGGCCGCACAGTTGAGGGCCACGAACGGAGCCTTCTTTCTGGCGCTTGCCCGGTGGATGCTCTGTGCAATAATCTCTTTTCCCGTGCCTGTCTCACCGACTATCAGGACATTGTTATCCTGATACGCCACTTTTTTGGCCAGTTCCCTCAGTTTTTTAATTCCAGGATGATGTCCTATCATATTATCAAAGCTGTATCCGGTGTCCCGGCGGTAGTCGGAGGACTCGGATACCTTTTCCTTCACCGCATTCTGGAGTTTTTCAAGCTGTTCCGCCTTGCGGTAAATGACTGAAATATTTTCTTCCAGAGCCAGGGCCGCAATTGTCTTTCCATCCCTCTTTACCGGGAACGCGGAATTAACCGTAAAAAGTTCCGTTCCTTTTCTGGAATAATAATGCTTGAATCTGTATCGCACGGGCGCTTCCATGCGGAGTGCCTCCAGGGTCGTGCTGTCGTCGGCCTCTACATCGAATACATCCAGGAGATGTTTTCCTTCCACTTCCCCGTCGCTTTCAATAATCTCCCTTGCCACACTGTTAAAATAAAGGATATTACCGTGTTCATCGTAAATCTGAATGCTCTCATCCAGTGTATCAAATACATTCTCATAAAGCCTCCTCCTGCTAAGCCCCCTCTTTAGCAGGAACAGCCGTCCGCCATCCGCCAGGTTCTCCGTCTGAAACCTGAAAAATTCATTGTGCCAGATGACACTCTCCTCATCCAGGTTCCAGGAAAAATCAGTAAGCATTTCTAAGGGGTGTCCCATATAGGTACTCCAAAATGAGTTGTATTTCTTTTTAAGTTCTCCATCCTCCCAGCGAATTCTAAGCAGTATGCCTTCTGAGTCCGTGAGAAGGCTGATATCATATAACCCCGCCATGTCTCCACCTCCGTCTGTCCTTTGGTCTTAACTTAGCATAATTGCAGTGTTTTGTCCACGATAAGTGCAAAATATTTTTGCAGCTGCAATTAAATTTTGCAATTTCCGGAAATGGGATGCTGATTTACTCTCCCATATGGGTTAAATGCCTTGCACTTTCCAATGACGCGTTCCTTCGTTCATGCACTGATAGTCTTTATTTCCGGCTCCGGTTCACCGGCCTCAAGATACATCATTTTACTTCTCCTCATCCTGTTTTAAACTGTCTTTTTTCCTTATTATATATAAATTTTCTTTTCCTCCGCAGTCCCTTTCCCCCGATATGTCTTCTCCGGCCTCTAATCTTACAAATGCAAAGTTTTTTTATGATTCCCCACTATTCCGGCAATTCTGGCACGCCTCTTGCTTATTAATCATGTATAAATTCAAAGGAGGAATCTTTCATGTTAACGGTAATTCTAATCTCGTATCTGGTAATCATGTTCGGTGTCAGCGTGTGGGCAAACAAATTCAATTCTTCCACCGAAGACTTCCTGCTCGCCGGGCGGCGGCTGGGCGTTTTCCTGGCCGCATTTACTCTGGCTGCTACCTACTTCGGGGGCGGATATGTGGTCGGCCTGGGAGCCGAGGCCTACTCGTCGGGAATGATTGCATGGTACAACGGACTGGCCGGCGCTGTCGGCATCCTGGCCGTATGCCTGGTGCTTAAAAAAATGGAAGGAATGCAGCTCTACACGGTCGCCGAAATTCTGGAGACAAGGTACGGCAGCCCATTGCTCCGTTTCCTCTGCGCGATGCTGTCGCTCCTGGCCCTGGTTGGCATCCTGGCCGGACAGGTAAACTCTGCCGGAAGTATTCTTTCTTCCATTGGTATAGGCAGCCCGGTAGTGGGAGGGCTCATCGCCGCCGCATTCTTCATCGGCTATACCGTAGTCGGAGGACTGTGGGCCGTTACTATCACGGATTTTATCCAGATTATCGTAGCCGGAGCGGGAATTATTGCCGCAACCTTTTTCACCATTCATCACCTGGGCGGATGGGGAGGCCTGGTGGATGCGGTAAATGCACAGACAACAACAAACTATTTCACCATGACCCAGGGCGTTGAACCCTCCTATATTCTCTATCTCATCCTTCCGATGTTCATCTACACCCTGATCGGACAGGACGTTTACCAGAGATTGTTTGCCGCTAAAGACACAAACACAGCCAAAAAAGCAGGCATCATGGCATGTGTGATTGTAGGTATCCTCACTTTTTTCCCGGTTCTTCTGGGCATCGCGGGCAAGGCTCTGTTCCCGGAGCTTGCAAATCCGTCCCTGGTGGTTCCGCAGATTATTTCCACCATACTGCCCCCGGCTCTGGGCGGAATTACGCTGGCAGCCGTTATCGCAGCCATCCTCTCCACTGCCGACTCCATCCTGACGGCCGCTACATCCCATGTTATCGGCGATGTCTACCTGCGCTTTATCCTGAAGGGAAAACAGGCCGACGATGCAAAGCTTCTTAAAATGTCGCGTATCTGGACCCTGATTATCGGCCTGATATCAGTATTTGTGGCTCTGATGCTGCCGAATATCCTGAACCTTTTGCTGTTTTCCTACACTATTTACACTGCCGGTGTGTTCGCCCCGGTCGTAGGCGGCCTCCTGTGGAAAAAGGCAACAAAAGAAGGGGCATTCGCCGGCTTGGCAGGCGGTCTGCTGTTCGTAGTTCTGGGAATGAACGGCCTGTCCGTTTTCGGAGTGCCGTCCGATATTATGAGCTGCTTTTTCTCTGTGATTATTTTTGTCATTGTTTCATTAATTACATACCGGCCGGGGAAAGCCGGAACTGCTGCCACCGGAAAATAGCGGGAGCAGAAATTCCCCACCATATAAAAATATAATTTTTAAAGGAGACAAAATTATGAAAATCGAACTTAAAAATCCGGCAGCATTAAAGGAAATCACCCTGACAGACTGCAAAAAACTGGGACTGGACGACTTTATGGCCGTTGTCCGTTTCCACGCAAAGGTTACTTTTTCGGAAGAATTCTGTGAAAAGATCAGAGCCAACCGCCGGCTGATTGACCGCTTTCTGGAGGAGGGACGCATTATCTACGGCGTAACCACCGGTTTCGGTGAAAATGTCAGGTATACAATCAAACCTGAGGATGCCAGGACCCTGCAGAAAAATATTGTCCGCTCCCACTCCTGCGCCGTTGGGACTCCGCTGACAAAAGAGCAGACCAGGGCCGTCATGTTCATGACGATTATCAACCTCGGCCACGGCCATTCCGGCATCCGTCTGGAAACGCTTGAGCTGATCCGCGATTTTCTCAATTATGACCTGGTTCCCTTTGCCCCCGGCGAGGGAAGCGTAGGGTATCTCGGGGTGGAGGCGCATCTTGTCATGGCCTATATCGGAGAGGGTCATGTACTTGAAAACGGAAAAAAGATCCCGGCGCTTGAGGCGATGGCCGGGAAGGGGCTGTCCCCCATTGAACTTCAGTGCAAAGAGGGACTGTCCATGTTAAACGGCACTATCACCGTTACCGCCCTTGCCCTGCTGGCCTCCTACGACTCCATCCTTTCAATGAAGAACCTGGAGATTGCAGGCGCCCTTTGTTTTGAGGCGCTGCGCGGAACGACAAAGGCCCTGGATGAGAGAATTCACAATAACAAGGAACATGAGGAACAGAGAGCATCCGCCGCAAACCTGCTGCGCATGCTGGAGGGAAGTGAGATCAGCGAGACCCATAAAGACTCCAAGGTTCAGGATGCCTATGTGATGAGAGGCATGCCCCATATCCACGGCGCCGCTTACCGGCTTGTCAAGGAGGCATATGAAGTGATTTTAGATGAGATGCATTCCGTCAGCGATAATCCGGAGATCTTTGATACGGAAGACGGAAGGGGCGAGGCCCTGATGTGCGGTAACTTTGACGGTTCCTTTGTCGGTTCCCACGCAGACATGATTGGAATAGCCGCCGCAATTGCCGGAAATCAGGCCGAGAGAAGTATCGACCGCATGGTAAACCGCAACTTAAATGACGGTCTCCCCGCCTTTCTCGTTGCCAACCCGGGCCTGAACAACGGTTTCATGATTCCTCAGTATACGGCGGCCGGACTGCAGAATGAGATCAAACTGCTGGCCATCCCGGCTTCCATTGACTCTATCCCAACCTGCGCAGGACAGGAAGATCCTGTCTCCATGGCGTATAACGCCGCGAAAAGAGCCGGTGAAGCTGTGCGTAAGCTCCAGTATATCATCGCAATCGACATCATGGTTTCCCTGCAGGCCGTCGATCTCCTGAAACCTCTTAAGCAGGGGAAAGCAACCGCCAAAATTCATGATTTTATCCGGGAAAAAGTAGCCTTTGCAGAGAACGACCGGTTCTTTTACCCAGATATTGAATATATTTGCTCGCTTGTCAAGGATGGTACCCTGATTCAGCTTATCGAAGAGGAAACAGGTGCGATCAACCTTTAATAAAAAGGCTGCCCCGGCGGACTCTCACGCCGGAGCGCGGCCGCTTTAGCGGCCATACTGCAAATTTCATACGTACTAAGGACAGGGGAGCTGCTGCGGCAGTTCCCCTGTTCCTTTGCAAACGCCTCACAGGTCCCCTGTCATCGCGTCAAATCAGCAGACTCCTCTCATCACATCAAACAAATTGCGCTTGAGCTCAAAACCGATTCCCGGCACGTCCGGCAGCGTAATGTAACCGTCCACCACAGGCACGTCGTCGGCAAAGCCGCCGAATGGCTGGAATACATCGGGATAACACTCATTTCCTCCCAGCCCCATGCCTCCGGCAATGTTCAGGCAGAACATATGGCCTCCATGAGGGATGCAGCGGCGCTTATTCCAGCCGTGGATATCCAGCATATCAAGGATTTTCATATATTCCACCAGCCCGTAGCTCAGGGGACAGTCAATCTGAATATAATCACGGTCCGGCCTCAGGCCGCTGTAACGTATCATATTCTGGGCGTCCTGAAGTGAGAAGATGTTCTCCCCCGTTGCCAAAGAACCGCTGAAGTGTTCCGCAACAATGGCGGTAGATGCAAAATCGAGGGGATCTAACGGCTCCTCATACCATTTGATGCCGTACGGTTCCAGCGCCCTGGCATAAGTAAGGGCTTCCTCAAGGCAGAACCGGCCGTTGGCGTCCACCGCCACATCGGAGGCATTGCCCACCACGGATATGACTGCTTCCAGGCGTTTGAGATCCTCATCAAGCGGCGCTCCCCCAATCTTCATTTTGACCTGTCTGAACCCGCGGTCCAGGTAGCTCCTCATTTCATCTTTCAGCTTACCTATACTGCTGTCCGGATAGTAATAGCCTCCGGCCGCGTATGTATAGATTTTTTCATCGTACTTCCCATTGTTAAAACGCTCGGAGAGAAGCTTCCAAAGAGGTTTTCCCTCAATCTTTGCCACCGTGTCCCAGACCGCCATATCGATAGCCCCGACCGCATGGGCCCTGTCCCCATGGCCCCCCGGCTTTTCATTACTCTTGAGGATCCGGTTGATCTTAAACGGATCCAGGTTTGAGCCGTCCTCCGTATAAATGTCGACGGCATCAAGCAACCTTGGAATCATCCGATCCCTCAGAATGCTGGTGGGCGCATACCGTCCAATCGAGTTAAAACCATAGCCGGTCACCAGCCTTCCGTCCCGGATCACATCTGTTTCTATCGCCACAATGCTCCCCGTCATCTGGTTAAAATTAATATACGCATTGGCAATGGCCGTGCCAAATGGAATCGTTTTTTCTTTAATACTGATAATTTTCATTGTTTTCCATGATCCTTTCATTTACTTTGGCTATCCGTCTAATTCGCCCCGGCCACTTTTTCTATCATGTCCGCTCCAACCGTCCCGGCAAAATCGTCCCACATGGGCTTGACGGTTTCGATTATTTCCTGAAGTGCATCATCGGAAAGCTCCGTCACTTCCACTCCGGCCGCCTTCATTTCCCCGATCAGCTTCTCCTCCTCTTCTGCGGAACGTGCGCGCTCCCATTCACAGGCCTCCCTGCAGGTATCATAAAGCATCTGCCTAACCGGCTCAGGAAACTGATCCATCACTTTTTTGCTGATGAGAATCGGGTTCGCAGCGTAAATATGGTTGTCAATAGTCAGATATTTAGCCGCCTCATAGTAACGGTTACTGGCTATGGTTGCAATCGGAGACTCCATGCCGTCCACGGTTCCGTTTTGCAGCGCCGTAAAGAGTTCGCCCATGGCCATAGCTGTCGGAATTGCTCCGAGCTTCTCGTATAAGCCCAGATATACCTTGCTTTCGGGAACCCGGAATTTGAGCTTGGAGTAACCGGCCAGATCCGATATCGCATGGACCGAGTTAATGGACTGCCGGAATCCTCCCTCAAAGGAGGCCAGCACATAGTATCCTTCCTGTTCTTCCGCTTTTTTAAAGATCTCATCGCCTATTTCACCGTCCAGCACCTTGTAGGCGTGTTCCCGGTTCTGGAAAATGTAGGGCAAATCCAGAATTGCAACAGACGGAACGGCTGCGGACATCGTGGCCGGTGAATTGTAGCTGATATCAATGGTTCCCATTTTAAGGCCGTCCAGCATATCGGCCTGGCTGCCGAGCGTATTGGACTCGTAAACTTCAATCTTAATCTTCCCGCCCGTTTTTTCCGCTACTAAATCGGCCCAGTAATTACAGCCGTCCAGTGCAGGGGAACCGGCCGCCTGGTTGGTTCCAAATTTAAGTGTGACGGATTTCATTGAATCTACAGCGGCCAAAAGTTCGGCGTCCTGACCGGATGCTGCTCCCGATTTGTCCGCGGCAGGCGCCTGGGAATCCTGGCTGCCGCTGTTTTGAGCCTGCTCCTCCTGCTGTTTTGGAGCTGTCCCCTGTTCCTGCCCGTTCCTTTCCCGGCCCGTTCCCGAGCCTCCGCAGGCCGTCATCACGACGGACAGGCACGATAAAGTGATTGCCAATGAGTTTCTTTTCCATTTTTTCATAATCTTCTCCTTTGCCGTTTTAAACTTATATTTGGTTTTAAACTTGTATTTAATTTCACATTGCCCCGAGCAGTCTCGGCAGCCCCAGAGACAGTACCGGCACATAGGTAATCAGCAGCAGAACCAGAATCAGTGCAATCAGATAAGGGACAATGTTTTTACATATTACGTTAAACGGCGTCCCGGAAATTGTCTGGACCACGAACAGGCTCACCCCCACAGGCGGTGTGATGCAGCCGACCGCCAGGTTGACCACCATGATAATGCCGAGCAGGATCGGATCCACGTTCATTGCGCTGAGTAACGGAACCAGGATCGGAGCCAGGATAATCACGGCGGACGATGCGTTCAGGAAGGTTCCCACGATCAACAGCAGGATATTTACCAGGAGCAGCATCACATATTTATTATCCGTAACCGACAAAAAGAATGAGGTCACAAGCTGGGGAACCCGGTATGCCGTGATGAGCCAGCTAAAGAGCCCGGCCGCGTTCATTACAAACATGACGACAGCAGTTGATAAGACGGAATCCATAAAGATTTTTGGCAAATCCCTTAAATGCAGTTCCCTGTAGATAAAGGCGCTGACAATCAGGGCATAAATACAGGAAGCCGCAGCAGCCTCCGTGGCGGTAAAGATTCCTCCATATATGCCGCCGATAATAATGACGGGAGTCAACAGCCCCCATACGCTTGAAAAAAAGGTCCGCACAATCTCTCTGGGGCTGCTTTTTTCAGAAGCAGGATAACCTCGTTTTTTTGCCTGGTGATGAAGCACAATCATAACCGCCACGCCCATGAGGAGCCCCGGGATAAAGCCGGCTAAAAACAGGGTGCCCACCGAGACTCCCGCAGCCACGGCATAGAGAACCATGCTGACGCTGGGCGGAATTACGATGCCCGTAGTGGAAGCGGCAGCCACCACACTGGCCGAAAATTCGGTGTCATAGCCCTCCCGCTTCATTTCCGGTATCAGAGTCCCTCCTACGGCAGCCGCAGTGGCGCTGGAGGAACCCGAGATGGCGGCAAAAAACATGGCGGTCAGCGTGGCAACCATTCCAAGGCCGCCGGTAATCCATCCCACCAGTGTATTGGAAAAATCCACCAGCCGTTTGGATATACCTCCGGCCGTCATAATCGAGCCGGCTAACATAAAGAAAGGGACCGCCATCATGGATATGGAATCATTGGAGGTAAACATCCTCTGTGCTACCAGAGCGATTGGAATATTCCCGTCTACAAAGATTGCGGCGATCGTTCCCAGCCCAAGGGCCACGGCAATGGGAAGTCCCAGAGCCAGCATCAGGATCAGTACAAGAAAAAGAATTGCAACAGCCATTATGAATCACGCTCCTCTCGTATCATTTTTTCTAACAGTAGCTGAAACTGGAATAAAAACATCAGCGCCCCCGACAGAGGTACGATTGAATAGACAAAAGCCATCGGTATGCTGCACGCCACGGAACTGGAGGTCGCTCCGGCCTGCACCAGGGTTATCCCACCCCTGATTACGACTGCATAGAAGAACAGACAGAGTAAATCCACCAGGATTCCGTGATAACATTTGGCCTGTCCGGTCAAGGCATTTCCTAAAAGCTCCACACTGGAATGGCCGTCCTTTTGGACAAGGTAGGCACAGCCAAGCATGGTCGACCAGATAAAGCAGTACCGCGCCACCTCATCCGTCCATGCAAGAGGCGTCTGAAATACGAAGCGCATAACAATCTGAAGACTGGCCGCCGCCAGCATAACGGCAAAAGCAGCAATCGAAATCCATTTTATCAGCCTCATGAAAATACCGTTCATGCGTTTGAGTTGCTTTGTAAGTACGTTCATAGATGTCTTCCTTTCTTATAATTCCTTTGCTTAAATTACTTGCTTATTTTTTCCATCTCATCTGCCGCGGTTCATCGTGTATCATGGAAACTAGTACAGCGTTGCACAAATTCCCGAGTACTAGCCTAATTAAATCATAACCGCAGAAAGTTGTCTAATAACGAAACATTATTATTGTTATAAATTTATATTTTATAATAATTATCTATTTATTAATAAGAAAATATGATGATAAAACAAATGAAATCAGAATCTTCATATGATACAATGGGCAAAGGGGAGGAATATTTATAATGGAGTTCAGACAACTGGAATACTTTATTGCTGTGTGCAGGCATAAGAGCTTTACCCGGGCATCGGAAGTGCTGTTTGTCTCTCAGCCTGCCATCACAAACGCGATTAATAATCTGGAAAACGAATTGGGAATTAAACTATTTAACAGAACGAAACGGAATGTAGATTTGACCGCGGAAGGGCAGACTTTTTACCGCCATGTATCGGTGGTGTTAAATGATGTGGATCATATTCTGCTTCAAATGAATCAGCTGAAGGAGCAGAAACGCCGGGTGCTCAAAACGGCGGTGGATTCATTCCTGGCTCTGCCGGTATTTCTGCCGGGCTGCCGCGCTTTTCAGGAAAAATACCCGCAGGTACGGCTGAGCTGCCTCTACTGCGGCTGCCTGGAGATCCAGGCAGCACTGGAACGGGAGGGGTACCAGGTGGGCATCGGTCTGGGAGATTCGGATTCCTTTCACTCCGGCAGGCTGGTGGCAAAACCCGTGCTGTCCGGCAAACTATGCGCGGTATGCCGCAGACAGCCGGAGGAAGCCATGGTTATGGAGAGTGCCGGGGCATCGAAAAAAAACGGGGTGCCGGAAAAGAACGGGGTGCCGGAGCAGATAATCCTGATGAGTCCGGGATATTCATTTACCAGGAAGGCGGCCGCCTTTTTCCAGAATCTTGGAAAACCGGTCACCCTGTCCTACAGCGGCAATTTCTCCGTGACCGCAGAACTTTTGAAGCAGGGACAATGTGCGGCTCTGGTTCCCGATTTTCTTCTTAATTTTTTCGGAGACTACAGTCCGGCCCCGATCGAGATACCGGATTGGGAAATCAATATTTATCTTCTTTCAGGGCAGGAACTTTCGGAACATGCGCAGTTATTCTACCGTGAACTGGAAGATTTCATTACAGGGAGGCAGTTTTATGACGTATAAATTATATACTGTGGGCAGTAACCAGATTCTGGCGGATGAACTGAAAGATGCGCTCACTTCGATATTACAGGACTATATCCCGGTGTATGCCTGCCCTCTCGGCGAGCTGACGGCAAGGACGGACGGGGTTCTCTACGTATGCAACCAGTCACAGATGCCCCATATCCTGCGCCATATCAGCCCGGAGAAAGTGGTTCTGCTGGATATGCAGCCCTCCGTCCAGTTTTATCTGCAGATAACCTCCGTACCGGCCGGCTCGGATATCTATGTCTTTAACAACCGGCAGCCCTATATCGATTCCCTGATTGGCCGCTGCTGTGAGATGGGGCTGAACCAGTATCACTATATCCCGGTCCCCTATGCCTCACTTTCAGAAGAGGTTTTAACGCACTATCTGTCGGAGGCGGAATATATCATCGGGGTGGACAGGATTCTGGACGCCGTGCTGTGGTCGGAAAAATACAGGGAATATCTGCGGGAAAATGTGATGACAATTGGCGCTAAACGCGTAGTCTCCATCGAGTCCACCTGCAATATAATAAAAAAGGTCAATGAAACGCTGTTCGATTACTTCACCGTGCAGCTCGATGAGCTCCTGGTTTCTTTCCATCAGGCCAAGCACGGTGAGACGCTGTATACCCATTTCAAAGAGCTGGAACAAAGGCTCTGCGCCGTCCGCGAACCCCTCTGTCCCGAGAAAACACCGTATAAAGATAAAAATATGGAGAGCATTATACTGCGTTCTGCAATGAGCCAGCTTGTGGCTAACAGGGATGTGTGATAAGTTGTGGCGGTCTTATTTTCCTTGCCAATTCCACCTTCTGATGCTATAATAGCGATAAGTGCGGTTATTTTTTATGGTGTTTAAGGACAGGCTGTGGTTTTCAACGGAAAGGGGTTGTTTTCCTGTCGCTTTTATCTTCGCCATATCCCACCGCTATAATTTACGGAGGTATTTTTATGCAGACAATTCTGAACGTAGTGCTCATCATCCTGGTCATTGCAGTCATCGCTCTGGCAGTACTTTATTACTTCGGCAGGAAGATGGAAAAGCGTCAGGCAGAGCAGCAGACCATGATGGAAGCTGCAAAACAGACGGTTTCGATTCTCGTTATTGATAAGAAGAAGCTGAAAGTTAAAGAGTCCGGTCTTCCCAAGACGGTAATCGATCAGACTCCCTGGTATATGAAAAGAGCCAAGCTCCCGATTGTCAAGGCAAAGGTTGGACCAAAGGTCTTAACACTTATTGCAGATGACAAGGCATTTTTACAGCTCCCTGTAAAGACAGAAGCCAAGGTTGTAATCAGCGGCCTGTACATAACGGATGTCAAGAGCGTCCGCGGTGGAATCCCGCCGATTCCAAAGAAAAAGGGATTCTTCGCCCGTTTTAGGAAAGATAAGAGCGAGAAAAAGAGTTAATTTAAAACAAACGTAGAAGGACTGCCGCGCAGATGGTAAATCTGCCGCCGGCAGTCCTTTTTTAGATTATAATGCCATACTTTTTAATACGGTACTGCAGCCCCTGCCGGTGGATTCCAAGCGCCTGGGCGGTCTGCGTAATATTGTAGTTATACTCTTTCAGCGCCAGCCGGAGCACCTCCCCTTCAAATTCATCCATAGTCTCCTGGAGCGTCTGATGTGCATATTCCTGCTGCATTGCAGGCAAAGCTTTCCCTTCCTCTTTCGTCTCCGTAAAAAGAAAGTCCGGCAGGTGTTCCGGGCGGATTGTATCATCGTCGATCACATTCAGCACATAGTCCAGAACGTGAAACAGCTCCCTCACGTTTCCCGGCCAGTTATACGAGATGAGCCGCTCCACCACCTCGGGGCTTATATGGCGGAGTGCTTTCGCATAGGTGAATGAATTCTGTCCGATATAATAATAAACCAGCTCTTCGATATCTTCCGGATGCTCCCTGAGTGGAGGAAGATTGATCGCGATTGTGGACAGACGGTAAAAAAGATCCTTGCGCAGTAAATTCTTCTCAAGCAGGGTATAGGGGTTTTCGTTGCACGAAGAAATAATCCGCACATCGAAAGGAATATCCTTCGTCCCTCCCACTCTGCGAAACGTCCCTTCCTGGATAACACGCAGAAGTTTAGACTGCATCGCCATGCTCATGGAGTTGAGCTCGTCCAGAAACAGCGTTCCGCCGTTCGCTTCCTCAAAGTATCCGGCCTGTTCCACACTGCCGGTAAAGCTTCCCTTCTTAGTTCCAAAGAGCAGGCTTTCAATTAACGTATCGGGTATGGCTGCGCAGTTAATGGGCAGAAACTTCTTTTTCCTGCGCGAACTTTCCCGGTGGATGCTCTGGGCAAAAATCTCTTTTCCAGTTCCCGTCTCGCCGTTCAGCAGCACCGTGCATTCCCTGGGGGCCACCTTTTTAGCCAGTCTGACCGCACTCTGCAGCTTCTCCCCCTTTCCGATAATGTGGTTGAAGGAATAGCCTGAAAAATTCCCGGAGCAGTCACGGGAGGCCCCGTTCTCTTCCAGAGACTTGCGTATTGATTCCATCTCCGAGATATACCGGCCCGCTATATTAACGTCCTGCTCAAATGCAACGCTGCCAATCAATTTCCCCTCTTTAAAAACAGGGTATGCCGAATTCGCCGTACGGATATTCTTCCCCGTTGCCGTCTGGAACGACCATATTCTGTTAATGACAGGGGCCTTAATCTTCAGCGATGTCATAACCGTACTGATTTCCCTGGAATAATTATACAGGTCAAACAGGTTCTGCCCTTCCAGCTCCTCGTCCGCAGGTATAGAAGAGATTTTGCGGCTGCAGGAATTCAGGAAGATAACATCCCCGTTCTCATCATAAATCTGAATTCCCTCGTGGATACAGTTCAGAGCCTCCTCATAAAGGTACTCTTTACTGTCCGATTTTTTCAAAAGATAAACCTTCTGCCCTCCGGTGCAGCCAAGACGAAGGTACAGAAATTTCTCTTTTTCCCAGTAAAATTCTCCCTCATCCGCCTTCGTCTCTCCCTGGAAAACGGAGGAAAGCTTCTGTCCCGTAAAACCGCTCCACTTCTCGGAATAAACTTTTTCCAGTCTCCTGCTTTCCCAGACAATCCTCAACACGTTTCCGTCTCCATCCGTCCTGAGTATCATATCTGCTATTCTCCCCATATTCCCCTTCGCTGCCGTTCACGTATCCGTTTTCCCAGACGGCTTCGCCATGAACAGGAACACTCCCTTCCGCATTTTTTCTGAAACTAAAAAAACTGCTACTCTCTTTCACGCTTATCGATTAAAATTAAAGTAACACACTTTGGCAGTGAAGTCAATTGAGTGCAATTTATAAATGCGTTGGTGCAATATAGCATTGCATCTGTTTTTTCATTTTTATCTTTCTCAGTGTTTTTTGGGCCATATTTTGTGCTTTGGAAGTCAAATTTGATGTTTTTAGTCCCCTTCGACGTTCCGTCCGTTCCAAAACAGACAGTAAAAAACTGGCACGCTCCTTGCTTTAATATAGTGCATACAACCAATCACATGTTTTTACAGAAAGGAGGGTACAGAACGGGAGCGTTTTGTACAACAGTACTATGAATAAGTCGAAGGAACCAAAAAGAGCCGTGAACCTCGGTGTTTTTATCCCCTGTTTTATTATTCTGTGCGGCTCGGCCGTAATCGGAATGATTAACAATGAATGGCTTACCTCAATTGCCCAGGGCATCTTTACCTGGTCGCTGGACAACTTCGCCTGGCTCTATCAGGCAGTTGCAATAACCACCTTATTCCTCATCGCCATACTGACATTTTCAAAGTATGGGAAAATCCGTTTCGGCGGCCCGAACGCCAAGGCCAAGTACTCCTTCGGGAGCTGGTTCGCTATGACGCTGACGGGAGGAATCGCTACGGGCCTTATCACATACGGGGTAAATGAAGTGCTTGTATATTACGGCGATGTGTGGGGTGAACTGAGTGGAATGGGCATCGAACCTTTTACCGACAAAGCGGCGTTTTTTTCCATGGGAAGGGTCTTTTACCACTGGACGTTTATCCCTTACGCGATGTATGCTTTATCGGGTTTAATCATCGCCTACATGTATTTTAACCGTCAGAAAGAACTGTCCGTCTCAGCCTCCCTGATTCCCCTGTTTGGCGATGCCGTTACAAAGGGATTCTTTAGAGGGCTGGTGGATACGCTTTCCGTGCTCTCCATCGGACTCGGCCTTGCCGCCTCCCTGGGAGCCGGACTTGCGCTGATTGGCAGCGGGCTCCACGCCGTTTACGGCATTCCTCAGGGGCCGGTTTTATGGTTCCTTCTGGCCGCAGTCATCACCGTTACCTTTACGATTGCCTCCGTATCCGGCCTGGATAAGGGAATCAAATGGCTGGCAGGTCTTACCTCAAAAATTTTCTATATCCTGCTGTTGGTCCTTTTCATCATCGGTCCCACGCTCTACATTATGAACCTTGCCAACGTAGGCATCGGCGAATGGATGGATCATTTCTGGACCTGGGGATTTGATCCCTACCTGGCAGGAGGAAAACCTCTCGTTATGTGGTGGACCATGTACGCCTGGGCCATGTGGATCGCATATGCCCCTCTGATGGGAATCTTTTTTGCCATGATCGCCTACGGCAGAACGGTCCGGCAGTTCCTCGTCATCAACTGGATTCTCCCTTCCGTCTTCGGCGGCGTGTGGTTTGCCGTATGGGGCGGTACCGCTCTTAACTGGCAGATGTCGGGGAAGGTCGATCTGGTGGCCGCAATCCAAGCAAACGGCGCAATGGCCGGGCTATGGGAATTCTTAAAGGCCGTTCCCCTGGGATTTCTTATTATCCCTGTGGTTATGATAACCCTGATAGCCGCATTTGCCACCACGGCCGACACTATGTCCACCACGATCGCGGCCGTCTGCACCAAGGGCGCCAGACATGATGAGGAACCCGCCCTCTGGCAGAAAGTCCTCTGGGGAGTTACCATCGGACTGATAGCCGCCATCATGGTAGCCTTCGGCGGCGGAGAACAGGGAATTAACGGAGTAAAATATTTATCAGCCTGCGGCGCCTTTGCCGTCCTTGGCGTATTTATCCTTCAAATTTTTTCTACGATTAAGGTATTCTTTTTCGACAAAAATACGCAGAAGGATATAGTAGACGCGGACAGCGGGGAAGAGACGCAAATGAATGCGGAACCGGAGACCGATATCCATACGAATACCGGGGCGGCCGGTTAGAACTTACCGGTTGAACTTGCCGGTTGAACGCGCCGATTAAACTTGCCGTTTGAACGCGCCGGTCCTGATATATAAACATCATTAGTAACATTGGAGGAAACTTATGAATACTGCTAATAAAATTAAATCCGTAATACTCGGAGACAGAATGACACTGGATGAGCTGGTGGCGATCGCAAGGTTTCATGCCACTGTAGAGTTCTCCGAAGCATACAAAAACAGGGTAAACACCGCCAGAGCGCTTGTTGAAAAATGGACACGGGAAAAACGTGTCATGTACGGTATTACCACCGGTTTCGGCATTCTGTGCGACAAGCTCATCTCGCCGGAAGAGACGTCCCTGCTCCAGAAAAATGTCATCGAGGCTTCCGCAACCTCCATAGGGGAACCCTACACCATCGAACAGTCGCGCGCCGTCATGGTCGCGGTGCTTCAAAACCTGGGCAGCGGTTACAGCGGGGTGCGTCTTGAAGTGCTCGAAATGTACCGGGAATTTCTGAACCGCGGGCTGACTCCCTGGGCTCCGAGAGAAGGTTCCGTAGGCTATCTTTGTACGGAAGCCCATCTGGCCAGAACCCTGTACGGCGCCGGAAAAATGTATTTTCGCGGTTGCCTGACGGAGGCCTCCGAAGCGCTTAAACTGGCCGGGCTGGAACCGATTACTTTGGAATCCAAAGAGGGGCTATCTTTAATCTCAGGGACGGCCTCCCCCACCGCCCTGGCTTCCCTGGCCCTGTACGACATGCAAAAAGCCGCCAAAGCCGCTGATATTATCGGCGCCATGACCCTGGAAATATCGAGGGGCCAGTTGCCCGCCTTTGATGAACGTGTCTCAAAAGTGAGGCCTCACCGCCATCAGGCCGAAACTGCCGCAAATGTGCGCAAGCTTCTCTCCGACTCCCCGTTCAGTGCCTCCGCCCAGGGACACCACCTGCAGGATCCGCTGTCGCTGCGCGGCATTCCCCAGCTTCACGGCGCTGCTAAAAAAACACTGGAAGACGCAAGAGTGACCTTGGAGGTTGAGCTGAACTCCTGCAATGACAACCCCTTTGTATGGCCCGACATCAGCGATCCCGATATTCTTTCGAGCTGTAACTGTGACGCTTCCTATGTGGGACTGGCCATGGATTCGGGCTGCATCGCCGCCACCATGCTCGCCAAGATGTCCGAGCGCAGGAACACCCACATGATAGACGGCAATATGTCCGGTTACCCCTGGTTTCTGGTCAGGCAGCCGGGCCTCAACTGCGGAATGATGGTTCCCCAGTATTCCCAGGCAGCTATTCTAAACGATATGAAAATCCTGTCCGCCCCTGCCACCGTCGACAGTATCCCCACCTGCGGCAACCAGGAAGACTATGTATCCATGGGATATAATGCGGCAAAGAAAGCCGTCTCCGTTGCCGAAAAGCTGGAATCTGTTCTCGCCTATGAGCTTTTATCGGTATTTGCGGCCCATCAGTTTATGGAGGAGGGTGTAAAACCGGGCAAGGCCACGGAAGCTTTGTTGAAAGAGATGGCCCTGCACATACCGGCCCTTAACAAGGATATGTTTTTCCATCCTTACATCTGCTATTTGAAAGAGTTTATCCACAGCGGAGAAATCCTGAGTATCACCGAGGAGGCTGTGGGAGAACTGCTCTGAGTGCCCTGAGAAGAGATTCTATGAAAAAATCTGTGACATATGTGGAAATCGACCTGAAACGCATTTTTACCACACCGCCGAATACGAGGAAAGAGAAAATCATTCTTTTTTCTATGATGCTAATTGTTTTTATTCTCTTTTTTGGTCCTCTCTGCTTCACCGATATCTCCCTATGGAGGGCCATTGCAGTTTCCTGCCTTCCGGCTTTGTCCGTCTCGTGGGGATGGGTGGTTCTGCTTAGAGGGCTGTTTGGGAAAGGGAAATATTCGAAAAAGATGTGATGGGTTGGAGTATGATTAAAAAGAATTAGTGGAATGAGGAGGGACGCGCCGGTGAGCAATGTCCGGCGTGGAGAGGGCTGGTTTGAGTCTTCAGTCCCGGGGATAGATTGTCGTGAGGGGGAATCCGGCCAGAATGAGTTGTTCCGGGGACCGTTTGCACTTTTGGAGTGCATAACAGGCACTAAGGCGTCAGACTACGCCGCCTAAGTGCTGATGGACTCCCATGTCCCCTGCACAATTCATTCTGCCTGCTTCCCCGGGTACGGGATCGATGGACTGAAGACTCCGCGGCAGGTTTATCGCGCCGGACATAGCCGACCCGCCACTGACTGTCTCCACCGTCATATGGGGGAAGGGCGCTTGCCGCTGCCACTACTTGTTTCCGATAAAAAATAAACCTTCCTCTAAAAACAAACCTCCCTCCAATTAGAGGAAGGGAAAAGGCATAGACCAGCAATATAAAATATCCGATATTAAATCAATAAAAAGAAATCATAAAAGCATCACCAAACTATTGGTATTCTGCCAGTTCCATATTTAAGCTTTAGATGCAAGTAGTGCCCGTGACAAGCGTCCTCCCCCCCCCGAGCATCCGGTAACCCAGCGGGCTGCAGGCCAGGGGCCGGGCGGCAACCTTCG
>CATWBR010000001.1 GCA_958349075.1 uncultured Clostridium sp. | reverse complement strand
ATCGTTTATGGAAACGTTAAACACAACACTTAGTGCAAGGAAATTATCCAGAGTAGGAAGGGAATCCCTCTTCAGCCACTTATAGATAAATGAACAATCTATCCCCTCCCACCGTATCTACACCGTCAGTCTCTATAACCCCGAAATATGCAATCCTTCATTGGCTTTTCAGGAGCTGGAGGTATGTCTCATGGTGTGGCATTAACTTCGGCAATGGTTCCCCGTGGCGCTTGCTCTACTTTTCCCCCACTATTTGTTGTCGACGGCTTTAACGGATACCGTTTATACAGAAGCTGAGAAACCTCTGCCGAAGCCGGTGGCTGCACGCCCCTATAAAATCCGGACCAGGATTTACACTCATAAATATGACAAATTCATCCCCGCCGATACGTCCCAAAATATCATCGTCGGAGATCACTTCCTTTAAAATACGGACAACACCTTGGAGAACCTGATCACCTGCGAGATGCCCGTACCGGTCATTGATTTTTTTTAATTGTCTATGTCGAGCACAAACTTTTATTTTTCAGCAATGTCAGGACATCCTTCATCGAATTTCTTCCCTACCTTTCTTCCGGCTTCCCGTATAAATATGAACAATTTTATTCATATTCCCTAAAACGCCTGAATGCGGACACGCAAACCACTTGTCCGCACTCTTATTACCGTTCAGCAAAAACCATTGCACGGCGTACAGAGCCGGCCGGTTATCGCTTATCTTGCCCCCTCTCCCTTCACGATCTCCGCCAAGGTTTTTACCAGTATTTTAATGTCACCGCTCAGCGTCCAGTTCTGGATGTACTTGACGTCCAGTTCCACCACCTTCTCAAACTCCAAGATTTTGCTTCTCCCCATAATCTGCCACAGGCCCGTGATTCCAGGTCGCATATTCAGGCGTTTTCTGTGGTGGGGACTGTACCTGTCATACTCGTCCTCCGTCGGCGGGCGTGTTCCCACCAGCGACATATCCCCTCTCAGCACATTAAAAAACTGTGGAAATTCATCCAGACTGGTTTTTCTGATGAAATGACCTATTCCCTTGATAATCCTGGGATCCGGATCCAGCTTAAACATCAGTCCCCCCTCAATCTGATTCTTTTCCATCAGTTCCTTCTTACGCGCCTCTGCGTCCGGGTACATGGAGCGGAATTTGTACATCCAAAACCGCCTTCCATTTTTTCCGACCCTTACCTGACGGAAAAAGACAGGTCCCGGCGAACGGATGAAAATGGCCGGACCGATCAGGAGCAGCAGCAGAGTGACCAGACATCCCGTCAGGCCTCCCGCAATATCGATCATGCGTTTCAGCAAAAGCTGCCGGTATGAAATCGGGCTGATAGTAGAGGTCATGACCCGGAACCCGAATACATTTCCCATCCGCCGGTGCGGGAGCGTCTCGAAATACTGCTCCAAATACAGATGAACGGTCTTTCCCATACTCAAAAGTTTTTCCGACAGCTCCAGCACATAAGACGGATCCTCCACCGCATTGATCAGCACCTCGTCGATGATATGGCTGCCAATATAGTCGAGCAGTCCGGCCCGGCCTGCGCACACCTCCACCGCCCCGATCCGTTCCCCCGTCATTTCCCGATCAATGACGGCCAGGCATAAAAACCGGTAATCCCGAATCGCGACCTCCGTCACTGCCTCAATCATGCCGTACGCCGTCCGTTCCGTCGCCACCACCATAATCTGGCGCGTATTTTTCAAACGGCTGTACCGGCGCTTCAGATACCCTTTGAGCAGAACTCTGCCGCTATAGATAAAAAACACGGTGAAAACTATGGTCAGACAAAAAATCAGCCGGGAATAAAACAGGCTCTTTTGCAGATAAAGCAATAACAGAAAACCCGCGTTGACAATAAACTCCTGGCGGAGCACGGCTTTCATTTCCTTCAGATACCCTCTATAGATCACGCCCTCATATACGTCCAGCATAAAAGCTGTCAGCATCTGCAAAATCAGAAGCAGCAGTCCTGCTGCGATATAAGAGCCGGCCGGGGCCGCTCCGTGCTGCAGATAAAAAGACAGGCACGACAGCCCATAGGCAGCGGAGGCTCCTATCAGATCCACGATAAAAAAGTCCAAATGCCTGACCCCCCCCGTCTGCCTTCGTCTCCCCCTTCTCTTCTTGAAAGTCAATTTCTTCTCTAGAACTGGAAATAGATAAACGCCGTGTTGCCTGCATAGAAAAACATCAAAGTCAAAAAAACCGTCAGCGCCGCCGCAAACTGCCCGCCCATGCGGTCAAGTCTTACCAGCGGATAAAATCCCTCTCTCCCGTTTTTCCAAACGGCCGCCAGGTGTCCGGCAAATACCATCGCCGTATAGGCCGCCGCATAGACATAGATATAAGTCACCCCCGCCGCGCCGGTTGCCATGCGTGTCAGAATCAGACACGCCGTCTGAATGTTCTCCGCCCGGAAAAAGACGAAGGTGATACAGACAAACAGATAAGTGCCTGCGGTGGAAAGGAACGGGATGATAAATCCCGCCGCACCCGTTTCCGGGGCGGAGCTATGGTTTCCCCGCCTCCGGCTCCATGCCTTGTGGACGATCAGCGCGGCGCCGTGCAGCATGCCCCAGACGACAAAGTGCCATCCGGCCCCATGCCACAGACCGCCCAACGTCATGGTCGCCAACAAATTGAAATAAGTGCGAAATCTCCCTTTCCGATTCCCGCCCAACGGGATGTAGAGATAGTCCCGCAGCCACTCCGACAGGCTGATATGCCAGCGTTTCCAGAATTCCGTCACGTTTCTGGCCGCATAGGGAATGTTGAAATTGCGGCAAAGTTCATAGCCGAAGGCCTTCGCCACCCCAACCGCCATATCGGAATAACCGGAAAAATCGCAGTAGATCTGAATCGTGTAGGCGGCCGCCGCCAGAGCGATGGACGCGGAACTGTACGCCCCCGGAGTCCGATACACGGCGTCCACGCAGACCGACAGCCGGTTCGCGATCACCGTCTTTTTCACGAGTCCAAACAGAAAAATCTGAGCGCCGGTCAGGAACGCCTCTCTGCTCATGCTTCTCCCCTCGTCCAACTGCGGCAGAAAATCTCCGGAACGCACAATAGGACCGGCCACCAACTGCGGAAAAAACGAAATATACAGCGATACCTTCAAAAAGCTGGTTCTCGCTTTCACATCCCCTCTGTACACGTCGATCAGATAGCTCAGAGCCTGGAACGTGTAAAACGAGATGCCCACCGGAAGGACGATCGAGAAGGAGCCGACTCCCGTTCCGAAAATGCGGTCCGCCGTATCCATAAAAAAGTTAAAATACTTAAATACGCCGAGAAGAAACAGGGAACAGGCCACCCCTGTCGTCACATATGCCTTCGCCCGATTTTCATCCTTTACCGCCGCGATCCGCCGCGCCAGAATATAGCTGACAAAGGTCTGAAACAGCAGAAGCAGCAAAAACCTGGCATCCCAGTACGCGTAAAAAAGGTAGCTTGCCGCCAACAGGATCCGCTGCCTGGCGTCCTTCCCCCGGAATGTCTGGCACAGTATGTAGGTCACGGTAAACAAAACGGCAAACGCCGCAGATATGAATGTCACGGTTTCCCACCTCCCTCTATCGCGTCATACAGCGCCTCCGCCATGGCCCGATGCCCATAACGGTTTAAATGCCCCTTCCCCGGTTCCGTGTTGGAAAAACCGTAAGGCACCTCCCAGCGTTCCCGGTATCCTTCTAAAAAGCGATCGCCCACGTCAATCCATTCTACCTGATATTTCCCGCAAACCTGCCTGAACACCTCCCAGCTTTTTTTCTCCCGGTAAATTTCCATTGTTCCGTCCGGCAAAAGCTCAACCTGGGGATGATATAAGAAAATAATCCGGCCGTCATACCGGCTGCGCATTTTGCCGACAATCTTATCCAGCACCTCCAGAAAGAGAGTGTCCTCAAAGGCGCCGTCCCGGCTCATGCCGGAAGGCGCTGCGGATCCGGGAGCGTCAGTTTCCGGCTTCCCGCCCATCCCGAAAGCGTCGCCAAAGTGAAGCCGGAACCCGGCAAATTGTTTTCCGGCCAAGAAGCTGAACAGGGGGAATAGCTTTTTTACGGCTGTCTGCGCTTCCTTGCCGGCCCCGGCAGTCACCACAATCCGGGAGCCAAGCGTCTTCCCGTCGAACAGCCGGTCCTTTAGCCCTTCCTCCAGCTCAGCGGGCGTAAATTCCGTGTCCGTAAGCTCCAGTACAATGGCGGAAGAATCGGGAAATTCCGCGACGGCCGCCGCAAATCCCGCGGACAGCTCCGGGAAATAATGTCCGTGCTGCGCCATATTATAAACATGCAGACGATCGCTGTCACCATAGAGCATCCGATCCAAAAGCGTCGTATACTTTTCCTCCATGGAAACATTTTCCCCCATGGTGTGAGAAGAGCCGAGTACCAGAATATAGCCGGATTTTTCCAGAGGCTTTTGCGGGTTCACATACCCATTCCCGTCTACGGTGTGGTTTCCGGCTCCCTCCAAAGCCTGAACGATGCGGGTGCCCGGCTGCCAGACCGCAGAAGTTGCATTACCGTCCCTCTCATACCATCCCGGCATGCGGTAGTAGAAAAAGCACAGAGCATTGGCGGCTAAAAACGCCAGAAAGACGGAGCAGACGGCTTTGACTGCCGTTTTCCAGTTACTCCTTCGTCTGTCCTTATTTACCGTGCCATTCTCCAATCCGTCCTTCTCCGCTCCGCCCGTCTCCCATCTCTTCTTCAAGCCCGTCCACTCCTTTGCGCTTAATTTTCCCGCTTCCCGTTTTTTCAAATGGCGTATCCCTAAAGCAAAGCCTGCGGATCTGGCGGTAGGTTGGCTCCCGCCGGTTCAGCGTATCAACCCAGGCCTCCACCTCCCGGCGGCCCTCCTTCCCGCAGTCACCCAGGTAGACGCAGGCGGCGATTCCCCCGTCGGAGCCGCTCACCACCACCTCCTTCACAGAAGGGCAGGAAAACAGTTTCTGTTCCAACTCCTCCGGGCTCACATTCTCACCGTTTGCCAGGATAATCGTATTCTTCTTCCGGCCCGACAGGTACAAAAAGCCCGCCTCATCCATCCGCCCCAAATCTCCGGTGTAAAACCATCCGTCCCGGACGGCTTTCCGGGTAGCTTCCTCATTTTTATAATATCCCAGCATGACGGACGGCCCCCTCACCACAAGCTCACCGTCCGCCAGGCTAAATTCGTTCCTGTCCAAAATTCGGCCAATGCTGCCTTTTCTGTGCGGATACCAGCTGTTAATATAGCCGGATGTCTCCGTCAGGCCATAGGCATTCAAAACCTGAACGCCCAAGGGCGTGAAGATCTCTTCATATTCATTCATCAGCGGCGCCCCCAGACTGACAATGGCTTCCAGACATGCCGCAGCCGCTTCCCGCAGGCAGCTGTCCTTCTGAATTCTGGAAGCCAGCAGATCCAGCTGCATCGGCACGACGCTCATGACAGACGGGCGGAAACGAATGGTATCTCGGATCAGATACTTGATGCTGGAATTGAGACAGAGTGTGACGCCCAAGTCTAAATACATCAGCGCAATCTGTATTCCGGCGATGTGGTGCATCGGCAAAGACAGCAGGAACCGTCCGCTTTGCCTGCCGTCGGAGGGCTCCTGCAGAACGGTCATAATGTTTCTCTGGCTGAGCATCACTCCCTTGCTCACCCCGCTGGTTCCGGAGGAATACAGGATAAACGCAGAGGCGTCCACGTCACTGGGAAATTTTTCCGGGCTCCCGCAAAACGGCCCATACTCCGGCCTGCGGCTTTCCGAAACCGCCTCTTCCAAACTCAAAAGCTGTATTCCCTGATTTTCTGTCTCCACTAGATATTCCATCAGCTCCCGATCCGCCAGAATCAGAGCGGTGTCGGCCAGCCCTGCCATATCGAGCAGTTCTTCCCCCGGCAAATCCCTGTTTAGGGTAACCACTGTCTTTCCTGCCAAAATCACGCCGTAAAATGCCACAAACCACTCGTAGCAGTTGGCGGCGGCCAGCCCTATATGTCGGGCGCCGCAGAGCTTCACCACCCGGGAAGCGAAGCAGCAGACGTCCGAAATCCACTCCCCGTAGGTGACCTGCCTCTCCTTTCCGTCCTGGAAAAAACAAAACGAAATAAGCTCCCCTTTCGTTCTCCGCCACTCATCAAGCATTCCCGCAAATCCCTTATCCATCTCCGCTGTCGTCATACTTCTCTCCTCCATGCCGTTACCCGATACCTGAATTTTTAAGATCGGCTCATCCTCCCGCTGTTTTCCTGGTTTTGCGCCATGCGGCAGCGGCCGAAAATACCAGGGTTGCGGCCAACGTATATAAAAATACTTTTACCGGATCTCTATTCCCATCTGGGAGCAGAATGGTAAACATCCCATAGAAAAGCAGGTGGACCAGATAAATCATCCGGCTCATCTCCTTTAAAAACGGGAACACCGGGCTGTCTTTTAAATCGATTTCCAGCATCCACAAAAAAATGCAGAGGATACATCCCGCCAGCAGCACGCTGGCTGTCAGATACCAGTGATAGAAAAGATACGCAGCCGCTCCTAATCCGATCGCCCCCAGCCCCAAAACCGTCTTTTTATATTCCGCCCACTGTCCTTTCCTCCCCTCCGTCCCCTGCTCCGTCCTGTGTCTGGCCGCATACAGTCCGAGACTGACGTAGAACAGCCCGGAAAACAGCGCATTATAAGTGCTTCCGAACACGGTGAAATATCCGTCTACCATACCTTTACCCGGAAAATCCTCGGCCATATGAAGCACATCCAGCACCCGGCCGGCCAGAAAAAACGCGGCCGACAGCCATACCATTCCCCGCTCCCGAAGTCCGGCCCGGGCCAGAAGAAAGAGAATCAGCTCAGAAATCATCAGGGCCATCAGATACCACAAATGCCAAGAGAGATAATTCCTGCCCAGAACAGCCATCCCCCATGCAATGTCAACCGCCGCCCGGACAGGCGTTCTGCCATAAACCTCCAGCTCCCCATAGACGGAAAGCGGCAGATATACAACGCTCCACAAAAGATACAGGCGAAGCTGCCGGCTAATCGCCCTAAAGAACCTCCTCCTGTCCTCCCCGCAAAGCGGAAACTCCATCCCCCGAAAGATAAAAAATCCCGAAACCAGGAAAAAATACGCTACGGAGGTACCGGTAAAAAGACTTAAAACGCGCGGCAGCGCGGTCCCCGCCATCCCGTCCCATGGCCTGCAGTGATAGGTAAGCACAAACAGAGCCATGACGAGGCGGCCTGCATCGACAGAATGAAACTGCTTTTTTTCCACTCCGCTCATCCGCTCCACCTCTTCTTCAGAATGCCGTCCAGGCGTTTAGTCAGCATGCTCCACTCCTCACTGCGGCTGAAAAACAGATACGCCGCTCCCCCATAGCATGCTGTACACAGCAGTCCCTTCCCGATGAGATACAGAAAGTTCCGGTCCGGAATCTGCGTGAACAGCAGCCTGAGCAGACCACCGCACAGCACTGTCATAAAACTATATCTCATATATCCGGCAAAATAGCGGCACAGTTTATGCTTCCAGTCACTTTTTACCCCATATTTGAAAAATACCATCGGCTCGACCCAAAAATTCGTGAGCAGTGTGCTGACGATAGTCCCGGCCAGGACGCCGCCCACTGAAAAACGTTTCACCAGCAACAGAGATACCGCCAGGTTGATCGCCGATTCTGCAAAGGGCTTATACCGGTCATGTCGGTACAGCCCCATGCCGTCCCGAAACTTTAAAGTGAGCTGCCGCATGCCATGCATATAAAAATCCAGCGAGATCAATAACACCACCGGCATTCCCATGGTAAATTCCCATCCGAAAAAAAGCCCGATAAAAGGGTTAAACAGCAAAAACAGACAGACCGCCAGGTAACCGTACATCATAGATAACAAAAATGACAATTCCCGGTGTACCATGTTAATCTTCTCTCCGTCCGATGTAGCTGCCAGATTTCCAATACCCGCTGCAAACGCTCCATACACATAGGACATGAACAGCTTTATGCTGTTTAAGATCATCTTATAATTAGAATAGAGACCGACCGCTGCAAGTCCCACAAATGCAGAGATAATCAGATTGTCCGTATTCGACACGACGACAGCACCGAATTTATGCATGGCCATGGCCGAAATATCCTTCCAGATCCGCTTGATTTCATCCTTTCCCGGCAGCCCTGTCCCCTTGCGGTTAATGTAAGGATACATGCGGCCTGCGGCCGCCGCCAGGAGTAGGTTGGACACAAACTGCGCCCCGATCTGAAGCGCCAGATACAGATAAAAATTGCCGGTAAGAAGCATCACCGCTATCTGTAAGAGAATCTGCACTGACCGTACTCCCTGGGTCACGGCGGTGATCAAAAACGTTTTCTGGTGAGCGGTGATCACCGACTGCCGGTAGGAGAGGAAATACGAGCCGACCGTATCAAATAGATACATCAAATAAATCAAAGGCATATGGGGAATATCCGTTTCTCCTTTTATGAGGCTGGGCAGAAACGGAAGAAGCGCAAGACCGGCAAAAAACACAAAGACGCCCACCATACGGTACAACAGCCGGTACAGGTTCAGCAGCCGGCAGATTTCATCTTCGTCTTCCGCCGCCGCAGGGCGGTACAGACCATAGATCATCGCTGTGCCAATCCCCAGCTCCGCCATGGACAGAACCGTCAAAATATTGGTGAACAGCCCATTGACTCCCAGATACTGAATGGCAAAACAGCGTATAAAAATCCTCCGGCTGATAAACAGAAGAATCAAATTGACAAACTGGCCCACAAAAGAAACGGCCATATTAAATAAAGAATATTTAGTCCTCATACGCTCTGTCCGCCTTCACTGACCTTACTATCTCCCCCGCTGCGCCAAAAGTCTCTCGATCTCGTCCGCCATCTCCTGCACTGTCGCGATCTTTCCCAGCAGGCGTTCCGGAATCCGCACATCAAAAGCCGTCTCCAGATCGGCCAGCATTGCGAAAATCTCCACCGACGCCATTTCCAGATCATCCATGAAAGAATTCTCCGCCCTCACTTCCTCCAAATCGGACGCCTCCTTTGTAACCGCGATCACCTGTTCTAAAATCTTACTTTTATCCATGATACATCTCCCTCCTGTTATCAATTATTTCGTTTCAGCAGCGCATCCCCGATGCAGGCTCCCAGCAGGGCCTGACCTCTCTCGTTGGGATGGACGCCGTCCAGTGTCGATGAATCGCCCGGCACAATCCCGCACCCGGCCGAGTCGATGAGACCTACGCCGGTTTTTTTTGCCGTCTCCCGTATAACTTGGTTGAGCGCTCCTGTCTGCTCCGGCGTCATGGCCGTAAAACCATAATAGGTGCAAAGGTGTATCTCCGCCTCTGGGTATACCTGTCGGATCCGGCCGACCACCGACTCATAGCGCTCCCCGATCTCCTCAAGCCCGACGCCCTGCGCGCAGTCATTGGCTCCCAGCAGGAGCAGGATTACGTCGGGATTACCGTTTACACCGCTTAAGTCTTCACAGCGGCTGCTGTCCGCATAGAGTGGCTTTCCGTCCGTCTCCTCATCGGGTACTGCAAAACCGGAGCCGCCGCAGGCATTGATCCGGCAGACGGTCATACCTGTATTTTGGGCCGCCTGCGCCCACCACATCGACTGAACGTTAAAATATGATTGATTGTAAAATGGACGGTACGGCTCCGGGATATAGTGTTCATAAGCACTTATGCTGTCTCCCAGAACAGACAGCCGTTTTCCCGAATAATTCGTTTCCACCGAGTCCAAAAGGCCATAGCCCACAGGGTGAAGCGTCTTAGCCTCGCCGGCTGTCACGGCCAGGGAGATCACGTCAGCCTCCTTCGGAATCTCGATCCGGTGCGTCCCGCCGCCAAACTTCCGCTTCCAAATCACCCTGCCGCTCTCATCCAGAATAAACACCGGGCGTTCCAGTTGTTCCGTAAACTGAAAGGAGACAGCATCCGGAAAAGCCGTCTGATCCTCCGTCCGTATGAGACAGGCTCCCATATTATCATCCTCCACCTGCCGATAGCCGCCTCCCTCTGTTTCATAATATCTGCCCCCCACATACTGAACCAGCAGCTCTCCCGGCTTTTCCTCCACCCGTCTTTGCGGCATGCTTAAAATACAGAGCACAGCAGCGATAAAGCTCAGCAGCAGGATGAGAACTCCCGCCACCCCTTTTATGATCCGATTCATGTAAGATTCCCTCCGTTCCATAATTTCTGCCTTTACGCAACGCGAAGACGCCTTCGTCTCCTCTCACTGGCCCGCTTAATCACCCAATACAGGAAAAGGATCAGGAGCAGACGGATGCAGAACAGATAAAACCAGGCTCTCAGGTAAGACTCCGTCCGCAAAACAGGCTGATCCCTCCAAAAAAATACATAGTGCTCATACGTGTGGATACACAAAATCCACAGGGAATTCTTCCCAAAGAACTGTATCGGCCTCCAAACCCGCCACTCCGGATTATAGAGACGCAGATAGATTCTTAGGGCCACAAAGGAACCGCATAGCATCCCCAGATAATCGAGGAGCGACAGTTTCCATACATTGGAGCCTAGATTGGCGTCACCGTATACGGCGCAGAAGCCGAAAACAGCCGTGCACGCTGCGTAAACCCAGACCGGAACTTTCCGGAACAGAAGGTCATCCTTCTTGATACGGTAGCCGAGGTAAAGAAACCCTGTCGCCGTCAGCGACTGCAGGATACAAAACGGGAGGATCGGACACACGCGGCTTAATAGAACCCCGGCTGCCGCACAGGCACACACGCAGGCCAGCCGGACACTTTGGCTTTTTACCTTCATACACAGTGTAAGGAGCAGCCAGCCGAAGAACAGGGCCATGAGAAACCAGACCGCCTGGATCGAGCGGATCTCGAACGGTCCTATCCTCCTGTAAGCGACCAGACCGATCAAAAATCCCAGCGTGTACTTGCTCATTCCCTGCCAAAAGGGCCCTCCGGTCCATAAGTTCAGGACAGCTCCAGTGACTATCGAAGCTGCGGCCACGGCGGCATAGGGCTTTAATAGCAGCCCCGCCTGTTTTTTCACCGCCTTGCTTAAGGCTATCGGCTTAAAATTATAGCCGCTCACGGCGAACAGGACCGCCATGGAGAGCCCCGCCAGATTTTCCGCCAGGTGTATCGGGAGCGGAACCGCAAGTCCCGGATTTGCCACAAACACGTCCGTGTGGCAGTGGAGCGCTATCACAAACAGAATGCTCAGCCCCTTCAGGCCGTCAAACATTCCCAGCGTATTTTTCTTAATCAAGTTACGGAACCTCCCTTGCCCTCACGATAGATTTAACCGCCTCGTAATTCCTCCGGCAGTTATTCTGATCCCTCTTGGGGAAAAATTCTTTTTCCCGCAGCAGATACTGCGGATCCGGCAGACATCCGCGGTCCAGCAGATGTTCCAATTCAGAAATCAGTCCGTCCCGCGTCTCCGCCACCGGCCCGAATCCATCCCGGTCATAACTGAAATACCCCTCCCGGTAATGCTCTTCCCGGAAACGTTCCAGATCAAACTGGTAATAGAGAACCGGCTTCTGCATATAAGCAAAATCAAAAAATACGGAGGAATAATCCGTGATCAGGACGTCGGCCCGGATTAACAGCTCCTGAATCTGGCAACCGTCCGTGGCCTTTGTCTCTATGCCGCGGTAGTCACAGTCGAAGGCGCCGATCCATTTCCGGACCTCATGGTGCGGGCAGAAAACCAGGCGGTAATCTCCTGCCTCCAGCATCTGGTGAAGCCTCGCATCACCCAGAAATCCGTTGATCTCCTCAAAATAACGGCTCTCAAGAAACCTGCTTTCCGGCATATCCTTTAAATAAGCCCTCCAGGTCGGCATAAAAAGAATCATGCGGCTGCCTCGTACCCCCGCCTCAGGCAGTGCGTCATACCGGCACAGTCCTAGGCAGCGCACCACTCCCTCCGGATGACCAAAGGTCTTCACAATATAGTCCGCCTCCCTCCCGGCGCCGCAGACGAAGAGATCCAGCCGGATATGATTTCCGTAGAGATAGGGCAGATCATCCTTGATAATCCCATGTTGGAGAAATATCTTGATTCCCGGCACCAGGCGCAGCCGATCCAGTTCCGTAAAAAAATACATGTCAGGGGTAAAACCCATAATATGGGTGCTGATCTTCACCTCTGCCAGCAGGATTGCCAGATAATGCTCAAAGCTCCCGAAGCCGATCAGCCGGCCAAGGGTTTCCACCGCTTTCCGATCCGGTGAGGTGCGGGAAATCACAAACGCCGTGTTTATTTCCCGGTGGTTTTCGCGCAGATACCGAAAAAAATGCAAGCCGTTGTCCCCGGCATCCACCCCCCGTTCGGAAATCAGCCACAGATGCCGGAAGGCCGGCCTGTTCTTAACAAACACCGATACGGCTGCGGCAGCCAGGTAGATCAGAAGACACCCGGCATACCGCAGCTTATCCGTCAAGTGAATCCATTTGCTCCCCATAGGTTTTCATCCTTTCGTCTCCCTCCGCTCTGCCAAAGGCAGCAGCACCTCCTCATACCGTCTGGCGGCCTTCTCCGCCGAAAATTCCATGGCTCTCTCCCTGAGCCGCGCTCTGTCCGGTTCCCGTCTCAGGCTTTCCCGAATCTCCGTGGCCAGCGCACTCTCATCGCCGGGGCGCACAAGGCTCCCGTAAACTCCGTCCGCCAGGATTTCCCGAGGACCGGACGGGCAGTCCACACTCACGACCCTGGCCCCGCAGGCCAGCGCCTCGATGAGCACCGACGGAAGGCCCTCATAGACGGAGGTGAGCACCACGGCGTCCGCTCTTTTGAAAAAGGCGTAAGGGTTTTCCACATAGCCTGCAAAATCCACCTTGCGGCAGATTCCCAGGGAACCGGCCAGAGCCTTAAGCTCATCCCGCAATTCCCCGTCCCCCAGAAGAATCAGGCGGTAATCCCCGCTTTCATTCAATCTCTTTAAAGCCCTGAACATCAGACTGTGATTCTTAACCGGACTCAGCCGCCCCGCCAGCAAAAGCGTGGCAAATTCTCGGTCTCCGGAAAGCCACGGATGGAAAACCTCCCTCTCCTGCTGCTCAAAAATCTCCCGGTTCACCACGGGATTATAGATGGTGACCACCTGATCTTCCCCGGCTTTACAGACCTTCATGTAATCCCGGCGCACCGCCTCCGAAACGGCGACCACCCGGTCATACGACCGATTCATGATGGGAAACAGCAGTTCCCGGACCTTTTGGAAGCTGTGCACCTCCATGGAGAGAGTGCTGTGCACTACCGACACCAGAGGAATCCTCTGTCTCTTCCCGCAGACCGCCAGAGACGCTACCTGGCTCATCTCAGCCGTCACCGCCAGGAGCACATCATAGACGCCGGGCGTCATTGCTCTGCGAAGAAGGATGACATTTTTCACATTTTTCCGAATCTTTCCCCGCTCCGGCAGACCTAAGTCCACCACGGACACGCCATCCGGAATCAGTTTCTTAAGCGGTCCCCAATTATAGCGGATTAAAATTGTTACAAAATGGCCCGCATCCCTTAACGCCCGCGCCAATAAAAGCGTCATTTTCTCCGCTCCCCCGTCGTCAAACCGGTGGAGAAAGACAGCAATCCGCAGTTTATTCATCTTCCCTGCTCTGGGTCTCCTTTTCAAATTCCTCATATCCGTAGCCTATGATCATCACGGCCATGGACAACGTCGTGTAATAGTGGTAAAAAACATTCTCCGTCATAAAGGTGACAAATACGGTGAGAATAAAACAGAAGGAAAGAATTCCACGGCGAAAGCCTGGTCCGTCTTCCGCTTTATGAAAGAAATACTTCACCCTCACATTCAGGAAGGTCCACAGCCAGATACAAAAGCCAAAGGCTCCCAGTTCAATGTATTGTCTCAAAAAGTCATTGTGAATATCACCGAAGATATAGCCGTTGACATCGACGATCAGCTCTCCGCTCGCTATCATTCCGGATACAAAACCGGCCCCGTGCCCCAAAAAGCCGGGACTGATTTCATAATACGGTCGGAAAAAGTCGATGACATTCATTCTGGAATTCGTGTTGAGCCCTATCCCCTCCAGCCAGTGGAACAGTCCGCGGCTGCACGCAAATACGTAGACGAGAGCCGCAGCGGCGGATACCCAGCAGATCGCTGCGCAGAGTCTGCGGACCAGGTGCCGCGGAACCAGATTGAGGACCACTCCGGCGGTACAGGCCATCACCACCGCAAAAAGCACACTGCGCTTAAGTCCCAGCAGAAAAAACGCTGCGCTCAGCGCGGCCATCCACGCGTATTTTCCGGATTTCCTGCGGCTCATAAAGAAATATACGAGAAAAAAGCCAAGCGCATAGGAGTAGCCGAGCACCTCAAAGCTCTTCATAATCGGGCCGGTATCCCCGGTCATCGTCACAATCAGCCGGACATATTCTCTGAAAAAATTGCCGGCTCCATTCAGTCTCATCACTTCCAGTATGTAAAGCACATTAGCAGCCAGCAGCGCGAAAAGCTGGAGAAATACTCCTTTCTTCCCGAACAAATAAAGAACAGCCCCGGCGGCCAAGATTGCAATGATCTGATAAATCACAAAGAAAAAGCCGCGGCTCATCACCTTAAGAGGGGCAAAGCCGAATATCCAGATCACCATTGAATAGAGCAGCGTCCATAGATACGGGAGGCATAAAACTCCCACATAGCGGAGCGTAAAAACCATGCATCTCACATCCGGCGATACCAGGAACACAAGGAGCGCCAGGCCCGCTATGGCCATACCGAACAGATACCGGTACATAAAACCAAAGCCGCCCAGCGTAATGTCCTGGGATACAAAATAATACATCGGTATTGCAAGCAGAAGATATGCGATTGCTAATCCCCCTCTTTTTTTATCTTTCACGCTTTCACCTCTTCCGTCCGCTTTTCTTTCCCGTTATTGCGTTTCAGGACTCTTTCTCACCGACGGCTTTCTCTGAGATTGCCTTCTCATCGGTGACGGCGGCCTGCCGGCTGGCGTTGTTCCTCTGCTTCTCCTCGGGCTCCTTCTGCGTCACCTGGGGCACTTCATTCGTGTTCTCCAGTGCCCGGAGCAGAAGGCCTTTGATGTCATACAGATGTTCCTCCGTAGTCCCTGAGACGCCTTCCCGGAATTCAATTGTGCAGACGGCAGCTTCGTTGTAGCTGTCAACCCTGTTCTTTAACTGCCGTAGCAGCTCCCGCGTCTGCGCCTGTGTGATCCCGTTTAAGAAAACCACGAACTGGCCTGGCCCGTTCATTGCGATAAAGCTATCGGTTCCGGCCCGCTCAAAGCTCACTTTTACAAGCTCCGTAAATTTCCGGATCATCTGATCACAGGTATCGACCCCATACGCTCTGTTCTTATCCCTCACATGCTCCAGTATCAGGTAAACACAGGAGACATTCTCCCGCAGGAGCGAGGTCCCCTGTCTGGCCATATACCGGTCGCACGCCAGCTTATTCGGAAGCTGGAACTTGTGATCCGTGTACGCGTGGTAATCAAAGATGTCGGCAAGCCTGCCTATGATCACAGACATCAGGGAAAGAAGAACCGCGAAAACCGCCACCGCAATACAGGAATAGAGTGTCAGCCGGATTCCCTCGGTCACGACGATGTTGCTGACCAGCCCCACGTTCGCCGCGCCGGAATACTCATTGTATTCCCTGTTAGTTTCATCTAAAATCCGGTACATCTCATCCAGACGCCCAACCAGCGTCCGAACCATCCCGCTCGTCTGAGCTTTTGCCTCAGCCGGATCGACTGCCTCTGGGACTGCCGCCATCTCCTGGGCGCTTCCGCCCTGTCCCAGTGTCTCCGGGTCTGCCTCCTGGGCTCCGCCCTCCTGTCCCGGTGTCCCCTGCCCTGCTTCCTGGTTTTTGTCCTCCCCGGATGGCTCCACGTCAATCTGAAGTCCTGACTCGATCCGCCCGGAATAGAGATCCACGATGTACTGGCTGTAAGTCTTGTCAATAATCCCATACTCGATCGTCGTCCTGTTGGAGACGTAGCTTTTCAGCAGATCGTCGTATTCCACAGTCACGTCCGGCTTTACCCAATTTTCCTCTCCGTCCTTATAATAACTGTCATAGACATTATCCAAAATATAGTCGGCGGTAATCTCCGTATTACCCGATTCCCGCATCAGGTTCACATAGGAGGAGATAATATTATCCATGGATCTTATCTGGGAGGCGGCCGCGTCGTTCGTAATATCCTGGCTATCAATGCGGCTCCGGTACTTTGAGATAAGCACCTCCCGGTTCTTAGTCACCTTGTGATTCAGGATATAAGCGTACAGATTCGGAAGATCGATCTCGGCTATCTCCTGGAATTCCCGGTACAGATCGTTGAAGGAATACCCGGTGGACGAGGCGCGGAATCCGCTGTTTCCCTGCACCCTCCCGGTCAGTCCGTTCAACACATTGGTTACGGAGGTATCCATCAGTTCCGCCATCTCCAGATAATCATAATTCCCTTCATCCAGACCGGAAATATTGTTGGCCACAGCACTTCCGTTAATGTGCTTTTCCGCAAACGAAGACAGATATATATCCAGCATATTGTCCAGAACCTGGCGGGCGAACGCTTCCGGGTGCTCGGAATCCTTGTGATCCACTGTAAAGGAGACCAGATATTTGCTTGACTTTTCCTCCAACTCCTCCCCGAGGCTGTTTTTAGCCTCCTGAACAGCTTTCTCCTCTTCCGTCATCAGGCGTTCCACCTTAACTCGGGAGCGCAGCTCATCCAGATTATAGCTGTCGTACGCCATTCCCATCCGCTCGAACACCTGCTGCATCACCTGGACGGAATAGATCTCCGAAGTGTCGATTTCTGTCCCGTCCGGCGCATTTCCCAGCTCTGCGCCGTCGTTCATGTATTGTATAATGGCCGACACGGTGTAAGACTGCATCCGCATGGACACCAAATAGAACAGGACCCCCGACAGGATGGATAGGAAAATGATAAACATACGGTATTTTCTGATATAAGCTAAAGGTTCAAATCGCTTCATTCTTCCTCCCCCTTCCGTCTGTAAGGCACTGCTGCCGCCAACAGCAGGATGGCCGCCGCAAACACGGCAGTCAGGGCCGCCGCCCTCTTTAAGCTGTACGCATCCTTAAAATTCCGGCTCTCCGGCGTGATTACAAGATAACCCTTCGCCTTTCCCTCCTCATATTCCTCCACCATCGCTTTTGCCCTCTCGGCCAAATCCATCAGTTCGTTCTTCAGCAGGGTAATCATCTGATCTACGGCTTTTAGCTCCGACTCCCCTGCCTGTGAATACAGAAGTTTCGAGATAGAAAGGTTATTTGTCTCGATCTCCGTCTGGAGACGCGTGGCGTTTTTGATGTAAAAATTGGCCTCATCGGCAAAATTATCCACCCCGATTTTCGTTCTGCCCATATAAAACTCGCCCTTCTCATCCCGTGTCGGAATCAGAACGATCGTCGCCATATCCCTGTCATACCGATCTATCGCTTCGAGCCTTACCGTATGGGCGGCCAAATTTTTCATATAGGTGGTATTTTTCATGCGGTTCACATAATTCAGCTTGGAGATATAGCCCGCCTTATCATAGGACACGCCGGTGTTCAGCACATAGGCCTTAAGCCGCTCCAGCTCCACATTTTTATAGTCGCCGGCTTTCTCTGCCAGGGAACCAAAGTTTTCTCCGCTTTCGCCGGAGCAAAACGAGGGTGCTTCCAGGCTGCAGGCATTCATATATTCCTGGATGTTGGCCGCCTGCGTACCCAAAAGCTGGATTTTATCCAGATAATCGGCCTGTTCCAGAGCCTCGAAGTCTAATTCCAGCACATCGGTTCTGCGCCCGTAGCTCTCAAGAAACCATTGATAATAGGTTCCGGCCGCGGTCACCACCGCCTGGTAGGGATCCAACCGCAGCGTCTTCGGCGTCGCCTTATAGCTCAGCAGATATTCTGTTGAGACATAATACTGTTCGGGTGTAAGCTCTGCTCCCGCCTCCACCGGAGATACGGAAAACGCCTCCCTCAACTCCCCTGCCGTAATTCCTGAAGCTCCGCTCTCCTTCAGAACTGACTCCATGATCCGGTCGTCCACCATGTCAAACGTATTAAACCGTGTCTTATTGGGGTTCATGCCCCTGGATGCCTCCGGATAATTAAGGCCGATCAGGACCTGCGCTTCCATTTTATTCTGTATCAGCTTCATACCGAGAAAAGCCAGCAGGTAGAGCGCGGTGCAAAGAATGGCCAGAGGTAACCTCCTTTGCAGGATCCGAAAATGTCTCCGAATCCGCTCTTTCATTCCGGAGTTGTTTATATCCCTGTTTGGGGAAAAGAGAAACACAATCCCCAACAGCCCAACTCCCAACGGTATGAGCAGCAGCAAATATTTTAGTATTTTAACGACGTCCATATTAAAACCTCACTTCCTAGTCTACTCCCTGTCTTCCTGAATCACATCCACGATCACGAGCTCCGGCCGGTTGAACAGCCTGGGGATGACCGTATGGTCCCCCAGCCCCCGGCTGACAATCAGTGTTCCTCTGCCCAGTTGATAGAAGCCGCCGCTGTATTTCGGAAACAAACCTTCATCCTTATGATACAGTCCACCGGCCCCTGGAATACGGATCTGGCCTCCGTGATAATGTCCGGCGAGAGCCAGGTCGAAGTCCGCATCCTGGAGGCAACGGTTAAATAGCGAGGGATAATGCGAGAGCAGGATTTTAAATCCATCTGACTTTTCAAACTTTGCCACCTTTTTTTTAGTCTCCTCGGAAAACTCCTTTTCCGGCATGGAAAATGCTCCCAGGGCTACCCGGTTCCCCCCGATCTCCAAATCTGTTTCCCCTTGGTACAAAACAGTTGTGCCGTCCTGTATCAGATAAGTGTCCAGAGGGATCTGCCTTCCCTCTTTTAAGTACATGAGATTAGCCTCGTGATTTCCTAAAATGTAATACACCGGCGCAATGCCCTGTAGCTCTGCGCAGAGTGCCGTCACGATCCCAATGTCCGGATCGTTATCATTCACCATGTCGCCGAGCATCAGAATCAGATCCGGATCTGTCTGTTTTGCCGCCTCAATCAGCTCCTGGTTGCGGGCGCCGTACTGGTGATTATGTAAGTCGCTGAAAACAGCTATCCGGAAACTGCCATTTATCTTCCCGGTGGGTACTGTATAATAAGTTGTTTCCAGTTTCTTTCCCGACCAAATCAGATATCCCAGGCCGCATACCAATGCCGGAAATACTAAAAACGCGACCACCCGAACCGCCGGTTTCCGCCTTTTTTCCATTTCACCACTACATCTTTTCATCTGCACATACTTCCTCATATATTTTTTTTAGCCTCACCGCGCAGGCCTCCATGGAAAATTCCTCCAGGATCAGGCGGCGGCCCGCCCGGCTGAAGGATTCCCGCAGTTTCCTGTCTTCTATCAATTCCTGAAGCCTCCTCTTCAGCTCTGCCTTGTCACCCGGCCGAATCAGAAAACCGTTTTCTCCCTGGCGTATCACCTCGGGAATCGAAGCGATCTCCGTGCTGATATTTGGAATTCCTCTGGCCATCGTCTCCAATATGCTCATAGGAAGCGCTTCAAAATAGGAGGGAAGCACGTGGATCATGGTCTTCTTCAGGCATTCTTCTTTCGCTTCCCCTGACAGCCACCCCACATGCCCCACCCTGTTTTCCAGCCCATACTCCCGGACCTTCTCCTTTACCTTCTCCACCTCGCCGTCCCCGCAGAGCCAGAGGGTCACCTGTTTTGGAAACTGTGTTTTCAGCTCCCGGACCACTTCGAGAAGATCATAAACCCCTTTTCGCTCCCCCAGACGGCCCAGCAGGAGAATCCCGGCGGCCTCCGGGCGGCAGAGGTTCACGGGCGGAATTGGAACGGCGTTATGAAGGATCTCCGCCCTTGCCTCCGGAGCTTTTTGGAGCAAACGCAGCTTCAGGTACTCGGATAGCACCAGATTTAAATCCGCCTTCTCCAAAATTCTTGCAATATAACGTTTCTTTCTCTCACTCTGCTTTCCGTAAAAGGCCTCAAACTCCGCCCCATGATGATGCAGGATCACCGGTATCCCGAAAAGCCCGCACAGTCTTGCAATATATGCTTTTCTGTAAAAGCTTCCCCGCTCGGATACATGAAGGTGGGCCACCGTCACCCTTCCGCTTACTATCAGCCGGAGAATTCTGGCACAGGCAACGGCAAAATAAAGACTTTTTTTCACTTTCCCTCCCTCTGTGTGAGTCGCCACATAGTGGAGTTTTACCCTTCCCCAGTCTTGAAAGGTTAGATAGTTCTGCACTACCGTCACCATGCCGCCTTTTACGGTATGCAGATTGGAACCACACATCAGTACATGGATATCGCTCTCCATACTCTCCTCACCCGTCTTCCCTATGACAGTTCCCTGCCTGACAAAAGGGAAAGAATGCCTCTCCCTTTGCGGTCTTCCACTACATACATGGAAAGCTCTTTCCCCCTGCCGCAATGCCGATTTCTTTCCAGAGCTCCCGGCCTGTATTTCCATGCCAGATAAAATATCTTCATGTCGTCGATAAAATACCGTTTAAACAGACGTCTCGGTTCCATCATAAACCGGAAAAACCATTCCAGACCGTAGCGGCTCATCCACCGGGGACAGCGCTTCACGTTCCCGGCAATAAAATCTACGGTGGCCCCCGCACAGACGGAGATGGTCGCCTGGTAGGCGGATTGATTTAAATGGATAAACATCTCCTGCTTCGGGCACCCCAGGCAGACGATGAGAAAATCCGGCCTGGCAGCGCTGATCCGGCGGTTCATGTTATCCACCTCGTTCTGATCGCGCTCAAAGCCGAAGGGCGGGGAATAAGTACCCACAATACGGATTCCCTCAAGATCTCTTTTCAGATTCAGGCAGGCCTGCTCAGCGACTCCGGGCGCGCCTCCCAGGATAAAGATGGTTCTACCGTCCTTCGCCGCCGACCGGAGAAGTTGCGGAACCAAATCCGAGCCGGAGATTTTCTCGCAGATCGGTCTTTTATGCCATCTGGAGATCCAGACCAGGGGCATTCCGTCCACGAACACATAATCCGCCTGGCCGACCGCCTCCCGAAGCTCCCTGTTTTTTTCCATTTTTATCACCACATCCGCATTGATGAAGGCTATATTCGCACGTTTTCCCAACTCGGCATCACCGCGGATCCGGGCGGATGCTTCTTCCATCGGCATGTTATTGATATATGTATTTAAAAATCTCTTTTTTTCTTCCACCTTACTTCTCCGCTCCCTGTTTCTAACTACTGCTCCACTAAGATTTCCAACGCCTCTGAAAGTGTCAGCTCCACATGGCCTCCCCAGTGAACGCTGGAATGACTGGTCCTCACAGACTGCCAGACATCTCTTTCCCTTAAAATCCCAAATCTGGCCGTCATTATCTTTTTCCTCATATCAATTACCGCAACACTTCCGTTCTCCAGTCTGATTTCAAGTTTGTAGTTCTCCAACGGCAAAGCCTCCACGATTCTGCTCTTCATTCAATCCCCACCTCCGGCGCCCAATTGACAATCCCGATTTAACTTATCTTTATTTTACCGGTTCCTCCCTGATCATAAAAGGTAGGGGGCGGGTGTGTCTTTCGGTATCGAATAAGACACACCCACCCCCTACCGGGGCACCTCCCTGTCTGTTTCAGCCCGGCTCCTCATCCTCGAACCATTGCTTTTGTTCCTTTAGTTCCTCCCTATTATGAATCTCCAGCTTCCGGAAAATATTGACCATGGCCCGCTTTACCGTGCTCTGCGCCAGGCATAACTCCGACGCGATCTCGCTGTTCGTCCGTCCTTCAAAAGCCAGGCGTGCCATCTGCCGTTCCCGTTCTGTCAGAAGGTCGCTCCTTCTGTGTCTTCCCGCTCCCGAGATCCGGCTGCGTCCATCCTCCAACTGTTCGGCCAGCCGTTTGATGGATTTTGCCGCCTCCCGGTAGTTTTCCATCAGCACGAGAACCTCCATCAGCGGAGCCAGCTCCTTATAGTTTTCGGCAAATGGCAGGATCAGCTCATCCGCCAGCGCTACCTCCAACCCATGTTTTAAGGTAGCCAGTGCCTGGCTATCCCAGCCCATAGCGTACTGGGACGCCGCCAGATAAATCTCCGCGTAGATAACAAAAAGGGCGTGTCGGGTGTAGAGTTCCTGGCTTAAGAGCACCTGGAAAACGCCTATCAGCTTTTCATAGCTGCCCTCCAAAAGCAGCGATTTGCCATAGATAATCTGATAGGAGGGGTAGGCGAACAGAGTAAGTGTGCGGTTCAGCTCTTCCCCCGAACGGATCCAGGAGGGAATCTGCTTTCCCCTTCCCATATAGCCATGGTAAAAACCGCGGTATAGCTCCATCATCTGCCACAGGGCAAAACCGCTGTTCCTGCTGTTCTGCGCCATTTGCTCCATCTCCTCCATCCTGTCGTTAACCTCCATCCGGTCTCCACTTAAAAGAGCCAGACGGAATTGCAGGAATTTCACATAGAATAAATTAGATACCTGACCGCTGCCCGCAATCAGCAGCTCCGCGGCAAATGTTTTGATTCTGGCCTGCTCCTTTTTCCCCTGGAAATAGAACCCCTCCGCCTCCATGAGCTCTATGATTCCTTCCTCCCGGTGCTTCGTGAGCGCGCCGTAGGCGTCTAAAAGCAGCCTCATCTGCCCGGTTTCTTCATTGAGGCAGCCGCTGTCCCTGTGAAACAGAAGCAAAAGCGACGGCGCTCCCAGCGTCCAAAAGGTGTCCTGTCCGGCCAAAACCACCGCAGTCTCCCGTATCGACTGTCCTGCCTCCATAAATTTATTTTTCATCTCCGAGATCCGATTAAACTCACGAAACGCCGAGATAAAGGAGACCATTCCCTCCAGGGACTGCCGCTTAGGGTCCTCCTGCGCAAGCAGATCGAAAGACAGTCCGATGGTCCGGCTGCAGCTCTCAAATGCCTCTCTGTCATTGACCAAAAAAGCACGGAGAGCGGTAAACAGCATGGCGGGCGGATGATTTAGTTTTACAGACTCCGGACACTTTTTCAGAATCAGCGAGAAAAACGGCCACTCCTGCACCGAGATACATTTGCCCTGGTCCGCCTCTATGGTTCTCATCACCGCGTCAAACTGATTTGCCCTGTCATAATACCGGATGGCCCGCAGATATTCTTTTTCCTGAAGAAACCAGTCTCCGCAGCGTTCATAGCAGGAAAGCCGGTCTTCCTCCAAAAGACGTGCGACCACGCGCTCCAGAAATTGCAGGAAAATACTGTGTATGCAAAATTGGTGCGTAATATCATTGTAGGTGACGAACGTATTTTTAAACCGCAGCTCGCTGAGCAGCTCGTGGGTATTATCCCCTGCCCATACATAATCGGCCTGCTCAAAGGTAAACATCTGAAAGGGGCTGACCGCGTACAAAAAGCGCTTCAGCTCATCGGAAAACCAGGAGAACATCTCCCGATCGATCAGCTCGTAAATATTGATCGGGAAAGCAATAATTCCTTCCTCGGCGTACCGCAGCAGGTACAGGTAGAGAGCGCTGATCCATCCCTCCGTCTTGTTATACAAAAATATGGCTTCCTCCTCATCGATATTCACTCCGCAAATTTTATAGTAAGCGATAATGTCGTCTTTCCTGAGTATAAATTTGTCACGCCCGATCACGGTCAGCAGTCCTTTCAGGCTAAGAATTTCCGCGTTTCCGCAATATGTATCCCGCGTAATCAAGACGATGTGAAGATTTTCTATGCCGCTTCTCGCTATCTGTTCAATAAGGCGGCAGGAGCGCATGTTGTTGATATGCTGGAAATCATCCAGGACGACAATCGTCGGCTTTTCCCAGTTGAGTTTTTGTAATATGGAAACAAACTGACGGTTGGAGCTGTCGTCGTCAAGCGGCCCTATTAACCGCAGACTCCTGACCGTCTCCTCAAGCTCCGGCACGCGTTCATCCAGAAACGCAAGAAAGCTCTCCCTGTATCCATTCTCATGTTCATTGGTAACGGGCACCCATATCACCGCAGACTCCGTTTCCCGCAGGAACTCCCTGACAGCCACCGTCTTTCCATATCCCATCGGCGCCTCCACAATGGCGAGCGGAAAATCCAGTATTGTATTCAGACCTGCCTTCAGCGCCCCCGTCAAGTACAGCCGATTTGTGTTATATAGACATTTGCTCATATTTTCCCTCCCGGTTCGTATCTATCCCCTGTCATCCGGACGCACGGCGTTTAGCAGAACCCCTCCCCCGGCGGCCTCCAGCTTTTTTAAGCCCTGCCACCACAGCATACAGCGCCTGGCTGTTTCCATATTAAAGGCTGCCCCATATGCTTTCGTAAATAGTTTCCTTTATCTCCAACATAACGATCCGGCAGAGAGGTTTCAATATCCTGGCCAAATCTTGCAGTATTTGGCCGAAACTTACGGTACAAATGAACGATTTCGTTCATAATCCCTGAAATGCCAGAATGCGAACACTGTCTTCAAGTGTTCGCATTCTATCTGCCAGGATCTCCCCGTTATTAAAGTAATTTCTTTTTATAATTATATGCCATCATCTCGCAGCAAACGTCATGGTAAAAACCGTTCCCTTTCCCGGCTCACTCACCACTGACACGGCGCCATCCATTGCTTCCACCGTGGTTTTTACAATATAAAGCCCCAGTCCGCTGGAGCCGTCCTTCTCCCCGCGTTCTGCCGAGACCTTGTAGAACCGCTCAAAAATATGGGGAAGATGCTCAGCGGCTATCCCTTCCCCCGTATCGGCAACGGTAAGCTCCGCCCGGTCCCCATTTCTGAAAAGGGAGAGGGAGATGCTTTGACCCTCCGGCGTGTAACGCAGCGCATTGTAAATCAGGTTGTCCAGCACGCTCCATATCTTATTTTTATCTATCTTCAGTTCCAGCGTTTTGTCACTCTCCGCCTGGAAAGAGACCCCCTTGTCACAAACCAAATCTCCGTATTTTCTTCCTGCCTCCGCCATGAGACTGTACGCGGAAACCCATTCCGGACGGTAGACTGTGGTTCCTCCCTCCATCCGGGTGACCTCAAACAGGTTGTGGATGAGCCGCTGCAAATCCAGATTCTTGTTGTAGGCAATCCCCAGATATTCGGTCCTCTCCTGCTCGCTGGAGGCAATCGTCTCATCTCCCAGCAGCTCTAAGTAGTTGTTCAGCACGGTCAACGGTGTCTTCAGATCATGCGAAATATTGCTGATCATTTCCCGGAGAGCCGCCTGGGAAGCGGCCAGTTGTTCATTGGCGCTGTTTAGCTGAGCCGTCCGCTGTTCCACCAGTCTCTCCAAATTTGCATTAACCCGCTCCACCTCCTCGTGCGCCTGGGCATAGCTGCGCGACAGCATGACACACTGGCTGAGGATTAAAAACATATTCGGGACGATACCGGGAACAAACAACTCTCCCTCCAATACCGTTTTTGACAGAGGTCCATAGAATACAAAGGTCACCATACTGCACAGATACAGAAGCCGGTACGGATCCCTGCCGATTTTTTTCGTCCGTACCGCCAGAACGATGGAAATGCCGAACGGTATCATGACCAGAAACATCCCGGCGACCGCTTTTGCATAGGGCAGGATACAGATTCCCGCCATGGGCGCGGCAAAGCAGAACACATAAAATAAACGCAGACGCCGTCCAAGACGGATGGAAAGAGCCTGTATCATGAAAAGACAGATAAACATGCTGTGCGTGGTAAACAGCAGCAGGAATACCCGGCTCAAGATAAATCCAATCCCGCCCGGCAGGAAATACTGAACCAGGGCATTACTCTCCATCCCCAGCCTCATCACTGCGGTCAGACAGATGAGACTGAAAGTCAGATATAAAAGCTCCCTCCGGCGGAAGAAATACAGGAACAGATGATAGACGCCGATCAGCAGGATGCCTCCCAGTGCGGCGGCCAGCACCGTGCGCTGCCAGAACACGTGATGGATCAGCACCGTATCCCGTCCAATGAGAAGCGGATAAAAAATTCCGCTCCCGTTCATCCGGTAATTGGCGGACTGGATCACAAGCTCCAGGACACCGTCCGCGGAAACCGCGGTCAGCAGCTCATTACGCACTCCGGTGACGGTCTCCTCATCCGAGGTTCCCACCCGTCCGGCCCGGTAAAACGCTTCCCCGTTCAGCCAGATGGCCGAGGAAGACATAACCTCCGGGATATAGAGAAGATAAGGCCGCCCCGGCTCCGTCAGGATTTTCAGACGGTAAGTGGCATAGCCGAGTCCGGGATACCCCTTTTTGGTCCACGGGCCGGGAAGATCAATATATTCCATTCCCTCCGGAACACCCTGCCTAAAGTCTTCCGGAGTATACAGCCTGTCGTAATAAAACTCCCATTGGCCGTTCAGAGCGTATACGGAGGACGTAAAATCCGTCTCCCTGTAATCAAGAACTCCCTCTCCGGCCTCCGGTCCCCCAGAAACAAATGGCTTGGAGGAAGTAAAAAACAGAGCTAGGCACAGGGAAAAAATCAACAGAAATACTGCCAAAAACCGTTTCATAGCATGGTCCTCGCTTTTTCCTTGGGCAAAAACCGGTATCCTTCCCCGCGGATTGTCTCAATCCGGCCAATAACGGGCTCCGCGTCCTCCAGCTTGTGCCGCAGCCGCGCCATATGGACCGCCACGGTATTGGCTGCGTCCGCTTTCCCCGTACGCCACACTTCCCGGTACAGCTCCGGCGCCGGTATTACCCTGCCCGGATTCCCCAGCAAAAACAAAAACAAATCAAATTCCTTCTGGGCCAGAGGAAAAATCCGGTTGTCAATCCGCAGAATCTGGTTCTGGTGGTCGATGGCAAATCCTCTCATAGCACTGCGCCTCACCTGGGCATACACCCGTGCCGCCAGCTCCTTCAGGCTATATGGCTTGGTGATGTAGTCATCGCCGCCTGCCATCAGCCCCTTTATCTTATCCTCCTCATCATCCATACAGCTCAAAAACAGGATCGGGGCAGAGGTAAGCGCGCGCACAGCCTCACACAGTGCAAATCCGTTCATATCCGGAAGCAGCACGTCTAACAGAATGCAGTCGTAGCTTTGTTTTTTTAACAATTCCAGGGCATCCTGTGCACAGACGGCTGAATCCACCCGGTATCCCCGCGCCTCCAGATACCGGCGGTTTGTCCGCAGGATATCCGGTTCATCATCAACTGCCAGCAGCCGGTAAGAATAGTCCATATGTTTCCACCCCCTCAAGATGAATATAGCATTATGGTACGTTGGATGCAAGGAAAATCAGTGAATTGCCGCGCCATCTGCCCCAAGGGTATATCCGTCCACCTCGGTACCTGCCGCCATCGCTCCTTTGGTTCCGTCGGAAACCGGATTGAAATAATACCATTTCCCGTCAATCTGCCTCCATCCGACCGCCATACTTCCATCCGGTTCAAGATAGAACCATTTTTGGTAATTCTGGTCATAATACCAGTCCGTCAGCATTCTGCCCTCAGCATCAAAGTAGTACCACCGGCCGTTTACCTGCCCCCAACTGTTTTTTGCGTAGGAACCGTTTATCATCTTAAACAGCCATACGCCCGCAGCGGTCTGCTCCCAGTTTCCGTAGAGAACCGATGTATCCGAATAGGGGATTCTCCTGCTGTCCGATGAGGAACCGCTGCTGCGTCCCGATGAACCTGTATTTTTCTTCCATAAGGCGGTCACCGTCATATCTGATGTCACATTTGTAAAATCCTTATCCCAACCGGTAAAGGTATAGCTGTCACGAGTCACCTCCGGGGCAGCCGCCCCGCCGCCCACGGGAACTGCCTGTATCAGTTCCCCTCCGCCGGTCCGCGTCCCTCCCGCAGGATCAAAGGTGACGTTGACGGTCTGTACGGTCTTATCTGTCACCGTAAACGTTAAGTTCACTGCCGCGGTGGCGCCTTCCGCCGTGTGGATGGTAAACATATCCTCATACACTCCCGGCACCAACCCGGATTTCGGCTGTATGGAATAGGATATTGTTTCACCTGCCGCGAGCAATACGGTTTTCGTTGGATGGTTCATAACTTCAAATGCTTCCGCCTTTGACAGGACGCCGCCTGTCACATTTAACGGCAGGGTTCCCGTGTTCTCAAAACTCACGGTTTTTTCGGCAGAGGAGGAGAGATAGCCTGCCTCGGCCTTGCCAAAGTCTTGATTGGCAGAGAGTGGCTCAATCCCATAGAAGCCATTTTTCTCCCATGAAGCGGTGACAGTCGTATCCGCCATCACATTTGTAAAATCCTTATCCCAACCGGTAAAGGTATATCCGTCACGGGTTACCTCCGGGGCAGCAGCCCCGCCGCCCACGGGAACTGCCTGTATCAGTTCCCCTCCGCCGGTCCGCGTCCCTCCCGCAGGGTCAAAGGTGACGGTGACGGTCTGAACGGTCTTTTTTGTCACCGTAAACTTTAGGTCCACTGGGGCGTTGGCGCCTTCCACCGTACGGAGGGTACACGTATCCTCATATACTCCCGGCGCCAGACCGGATTTCGGTAGTATTAAATAGACGTACCTCTGACCTGCCAGGAACTGCATTGGTCCTGGCGGATTGCTCACAAGTTCAAATGCTTCCGCCTTTGACAGGACGACACCTGTAATATTCATTGTAAGGGCTCCCGTATTCTTAAAATTCATAGTCTTTGTGAAATAGTAGCCGTTATAACCTTCCTCGGCAATGCCAAAGTCCAGGTCGACAGGGGATGCCTCAATGGCATAATTTTTCTTCCATAAAGCGGTGACAGTCATATCCGCCGCCACGTTTGTAAAATCCTTATCCCACCCGATAAAGGTATATCCGTCACGGGTTACCTCCGGGGCAGCCGCCGCTCCGCCTGCCGGGACTGCCTGTGTCAGTTCCCCTCCGCCGGTCCGCGTCCCTCCCGCAGTGTCAAAGATAACGGTGACGGTCTGAGTGATTTTTTCTGTCACTGTAAACTTTAGATTCACTCCCGCGATGAAGCCTTCCATCGTATAGATGCTAAACATATCCTCATATACTCCCGGTTCCAAACCGGATTTCGGCTGTATGGTATAGAATATCGTTTCACCTGCCGCCAGCACTCCGGTTTTAGTTTCGGGGGGCACAACTTCAAATGCTTTCGCCTCTAACAGGCGGCCGCCTGTCACATTTAACGGAAGGGTTCCCGTATTCTCAAAACCCACGTCTTTCGCGGCAGAGGAGGGGAGATAACCTGCCTCGGCTTCACCAAAGTCCTGATTGTCAGAAAGTGGTTTAATCGCATAGCCTTCTGTGGAAAAATCCACGGTGTAAGTCTTTTGGTAGGTCTTGGCGTCGGCATCCGGCGGGAGAAATTCAGGGTTTTCCACGGTTACGGTAATTTGGGGTAGTTTCACACTGTCCGCCAGCACATAGTCACCGATATCCGCTGTAAACACGTAGCTTCCCTCCGTATCGCCGTCATACTCCGGCTCGCTGTCCCAGGTCACCGGAATCCACGCCGAGTGCACCAAATCCGTCTCGGATTCCTCTTTTTCTGCCTGTGAGGGAGTGGCGGCATCCGGTTTTTCTTCCGGTTCCTTGACAATCTCCGCCTTCAGTTGATCCGGCAGAATCAGATCTTCCCGCTTTGTTCCCGCCTGGACAGTCTGTTTTTTAATACCGTCCTTAAGCGGGGTAAACGAAGTTACGGTTTTGATATCCGGCCCGTCTGTCTCCGCCAGCGCCGCATACGGAAACTGTAGCGCAATGATGATCGCGGTTAATAGAAACGCTGTCTGTTTTTTAATCCAAAGTCTCATGTTTTTCCTCCTTTTCTAAAATCTGATTACAGTCAGAAGTTGCAAATTAGACCATCCATTGCTGCATCATCTTTACTGTGAATTTCTGCCAACATGAACAAAACCGTTCATGTTCCCTTAACCGACGAAATGCGAACGCGTTTTCACGCATTCGCATTTCATATATAT